>NZ_JAGXJG010000030.1:0-48284 GCF_019091725.1 Cellulomonas sp. GbtcB1
GTGCGCCGGGCGGCCCGCGGGGCGTCGCCGGCCCGCGGCACGGCGCCGCGCCGGGGGACGGCTCGGCGCCGGCGCTCAGCGCGCACCCGGCCGCCAGAGCACGATCGCCCCGCGCGCGCCGACGGCCCGCGGGTCCTCGGCGGGGGAACCGCCGTCCGGCACGCCCCGGCGGCGCTGACCACGCCCCATCGCCACGACGTCGCCGGACGGGTGCGCCGTGAACACCCGGCGTCCCGGCTCGGCGAACGCGCGCAGGTACTCGACCTGGCGGCGGAGCCGGTCGACCTCGGACTCGAGCTCGAGGATCCGCTTGATGCCGGCGAGGTTCACGCCCTCCTCCTGGGAGAGGCGCTGCACCTCGCGCAGCGTCGCGATGTCGCGCAGCGAGTACCGGCGGCCCCGACCCCGGGTGCGGCCGGGCTGCACGAGCCCGAGCCGGTCGTACTGCCGCAGGGTCTGCGGGTGCATGCCCGCCAGCTCGGCGGCGACCGAGATCACGTAGACCTGCGCGTCCTCCGAGACCATCCCCACCACCTCCTCCAGCCGGGTCGGCCGACCGGCGCCGTCCCGGGGCCGGGGCCCCGGGACGCGGTCGGCCGGGTCAGTCCTTGGCCCGCGCCAGCAGGTCGGCCCGCGGGTCCTCGCCGGACGTCGCGATGCCGAACGCCTGCACGGCCTCCTTCGCGGCGGCGCTGAGCCGCTGCGGGACGACGACCTGCACCGTGACCAGCAGGTCCCCGGTGCCGCTCGCCGTGGTGACGCCGCGGCCCTTGACCCGCAGCGTCCGGCCCGACGGGGTGCCCGCCGGGATCTTCAGGCGCACCTGCCCGCCGTCGAGGGTCGGCACGGGCACCTCGGCGCCCAGCGCGGCCTCGTCGAAGGCGACCGGCAGGGTCACCCGGAGGTTGTTGCCGTCCAGCGCGAACACCGGGTGCGGGGTCACGCGCACGGTGACCTCGAGGTCGCCCGCGGGCGCGCCGTTCTCCCCGGGGCGGCCCTTGCCGCGCAGCCGGATCTTCTGGCCGTCCCGGACGCCGGCGGGGATCCGGGCCTTGACGGTCCGGCCCTCGACGCCGAGCGCGACGGTCGAGCCCTCGACCGCCTGCCGGAACGGCAGCGTGGTCACGGCCGCCAGGTCGGCACCGCGCCGGGCGGTGCGGCCCTGGCCGAAGCCGCCGCCCCCGCCGAACAGGCCGCCCAGCAGGTCCTCGAACCCGCCGTTGCCGCCCGCGGTGCCGCCGCCCGCGCCCTGCGGGAACCGCACGCGGGTGCCGCCGGCGCCGCCGCCGAACACCCCGCCGAACAGGTCCTCGAAGCCGCCGTTCGCGCCCCCGGCACCACCCGGGCCGCCCGCGCCCGCGCGGAACCGCGCGCCGCCGGCCATCGCCCGGAGCTGGTCGTACTGCTGCCGCTGCTCGGGGTCGGAGAGCACCGCGTAGGCCTCGCCGACCTCCTTGAACTTCGCCTCCGCCGCCGCGTCCCCCGGGTTGTGGTCGGGGTGCATGGTGCGGGCGAGCTTGCGGTACGCCTTCTTGATCGTGGCCGCGTCCGCGTCCTTGGCGACGCCGAGCACGGCGTAGAAGTCCTTCTCCAGCCAGTCCTGACCGCTCACGACGCCTCCTTCCGCTCTCTCGTCCGGTCCCCCGGGGCGTGCGTCCCGCCCCGGACCGGGGTGGACCCGACGGCCGGGGCCGCGCCGTGACGACGCGGCCCCTGCCGGTGGGTCCTGATGATGCCCGTCACGCCTCCGGGTCGACGACCGCCACCCGGGCGGCGCGGATCACGCGCTCGCCCATGCGGTAGCCGGGCTGCAGCACCTGCTGCACCGTCGGCTCCGTGACGTCGGCCGAGTGCCCGTGCATGAGCGCCTCGTGCACCTGCGGGTCGAACGGCTCGCCGGCGGCGCCGTAGCGCTCGATGCCGAACCGGCCCAGGGTGCCCTCGAGCTTCTCCGCGATCGACGCGAACGGGCCGACCAGGTCGCCGTGCTGGCGGGCCAGCTCGATGTCGTCGAGGACGCTGATGAGCGCCTCGGCGACGGACGCGACGCCCTGGTCCCGGGCGGTGACCGCCTCGGACTTGGACCGCTTCACGTACGCGGAGTACTGCTGCTCGAGGTTGAAGTAGTCGGCGTTCCGCCGCTGCAGCTCGTCGAGCCGCTCGGCGGCGAGCTTCTGCGCCTCGACCAGGCCCTCCAGCACCACGGCCTCCTCGGCGGCGGTCGCCGCCGCCTCGGCCTCGGCCAGGACCTGCTCCTCGGCGGTCGGCTCGCGCAGCTGCCCCGTCTCCGGGTCGATGCGCCGCTTGTCGGTCACGCGCGGGGCCTCCTCCTCGGGATCGCGCCCCTGCGGGTTCGGCTGGTCGGTCACTTCTTGTCGCCCTCGTCGTCGACGATCTCGGCGTCCACCACGTCGTCGTCCTGCGCGGACGACGCCGTCGGTCCGTCGGCCGGCTGCTCGCCGGCCGGGGCGCCCTCGGGCTGCTGGTTCGCCGAGTACAGCGCCTCGCCGATCTTCTGCGACGCGGTGACCAGCGCGGTCTGCTTCGCGGTGACCTCGGCCAGGTCCTCGCCCTCGAGCGCCTTCTTCAGGTCGTCGACGGCGGAGCGGACCTCGGTCTTCACGTCGTCGGACAGCTTGTCGTCGTTGTCGGTGAGCAGCTTCTCCGTGGAGTAGACCAGCTGCTCGGCGGAGTTGCGGGTCTCCGCCTCCTCGCGACGCTTCTTGTCCTCGGCGGCGTGCGCCTCGGCCTCCTTGACCATGCGGTCGATCTCGTCCTTCGGCAGGCCGGAGCCGCCGGAGATCGTCATCGACTGCTCCTTGCCCGTGCCGCGGTCCTTGGCGGACACGTGCACGATGCCGTTCGCGTCGATGTCGAAGGTGACCTCGATCTGGGGGACGCCGCGCGGGGCCGGGGCGATGCCGGTCAGCTCGAACGTGCCCAGCGGCTTGTTGTCCCGCGCGAACTCGCGCTCGCCCTGGAACACCTGGATCAGCACCGACGGCTGGTTGTCCTCGGCCGTCGAGAAGATCTCGCTGCGCTTGGTCGGGATGGCCGTGTTGCGCTCGATGAGCTTGGTCATCACGCCGCCCTTGGTCTCGATGCCGAGGGACAGCGGGGTCACGTCGATCAGCAGGACGTCCTTGCGGTCGCCCTTGATGACGCCGGCCTGGAGCGCGGCACCCACGGCCACGACCTCGTCCGGGTTGACGCCCTTGTTGGGCTCCTTGCCACCGGTGAGCTCGCGCACCACGTCGGCCACGGCGGGCATGCGGGTCGAGCCACCGACGAGCACGACGTGGTCGATGTCGGCGAGCTTGATGCCCGCGTCGCGGATGACCGCGTTGAACGGCGCCTTGGTCCGCTCGAGCAGGTCGGCCGTCATCTGCTGGAACTGCGCCCGGGTGAGCTTCTCGTCCAGGTGGATCGGGCCGTTCTCGGACATCGAGAGGTACTGCAGGCTGATGTTGGTGCTGGTCGCGGACGACAGCTCCTTCTTGGCCTGCTCGGCCGCCTCGCGCAGCCGCTGCAGCGCGATCTTGTCCTTCGACAGGTCGACGCCGGTGGAGTTCTTCACCTGGCCGACCAGCCACTCGACGATCCGGTTGTCCCAGTCGTCGCCGCCGAGGCGGTTGTCGCCGGAGGTCGCGCGGACCTCGATCGTCGAGAAGTCGTCGTCCTTGCCCACCTCGAGCAGGGAGACGTCGAACGTGCCGCCGCCGAGGTCGAAGACGAGGATGAGCTCGTCCTCCTTGCCGCGCTCCAGCCCGTAGGCGAGGGCGGCCGCGGTCGGCTCGTTCACGATGCGCAGGACGTTGAGGCCGGCCACCTGGCCGGCGTCCTTGGTCGCCTGGCGCTCGGCGTCGTTGAAGTAGGCCGGGACGGTGATGACCGCGTCGGTGACGGGCTCGCCCAGGTACGACTCGGCGTCGCGCTTCAGCTTGCCGAGCACGCGGGCCGAGATCTCCTGCGCGGTGTACTTCTTGTCGTCGATCTCGACGGACCAGTCCGTGCCCATGTGGCGCTTGACGGACGAGATGGTGCGGTCGACGTTGGTGACGGCCTGGCGCTTGGCCACCTCGCCGACGAGCACCTCGCCGGTCTTGGAGAACGCGACGACCGACGGGGTCGTCCGCGAGCCCTCCGCGTTGGCGATGACGGTGGGCTCCCCGCCCTCGAGAACGGCGACCACGGAGTTCGTGGTGCCCAGGTCGATGCCGACTGCTCGTGCCATGTCTGTGCTCCTTCGTTCGTGCTGCGTCGTCGGGCGCTGCGGCCGTCCCGGGGCGGGGCGGTGGCGCCTTGAGCCTGCTGCGCTCAAGTCTGCGTCGCGGTCGGTCACGGTGCAACTCCGCGGCTGCGAACTTGAGTCCACCTCGCTCAACCCACGAGGGGCACGGATTGTTCCGGTCCCCGCAGTCATGCGGTCACGGACGCCGAGAACGCAGAAGATGCGGGGTTCGACGTCCGCGAACCCCGCATCTGCTGCGGTCTCGGTGAGCCCGGCACCCGGCCGGGCGCGGGTCAGATCAGGTCGACCCGGTCCGCCTGCGGGCCGCGGTCGCTCTGCCGCACCTGGTAGCGGACGCGGTCGCCCTCGTACAGCGCCTCCTCGCGCTCCAGGACCGACACGTGCACGAACAGGTCCGGCCCGCCGTCGTCGGGCGTGATGAAGCCGAAGCCGCGCTCCGCGTCGTAGCGGGCGACGACGCCCTGGCCGCCGCGCTGCGGCCCGCGGGACGGCGCCTGACCGCGACCGGAGTCGCGCCGGTCCGACCCGCCGCGACCGCCGTGGCCGCCCCGGGAGCCGCCGCCGACCAGCCGGACGCCCTGGGCCTGCAGGCCCTTCTCGCCCTCCGACGCGCGGTAGCTCACCCGGTCGCCCTCGGCGAGCTCGGCCAGGTCGCCGTGCAGCGAGCGCGCGTGCACGAAGATGTCCTGCTCCCCGGAGTCGGGGGTGATGAAGCCGAAGCCCTTGCCCGCGTCGTACCAGGTCACGGTGCCGTCGGCGCCGTCGTTCTTCGCGGCCGCGCGGCCCGGGCCCGCGGCGGCGTCGGCGCCGAGCGGCAGGAGGTGGTCGGCCTGCGGCCCCTTCTCCCCCTCGACGACGAGGAACGCGACGCGCTGGCCCTCGGCGATCACCCCGCCGCCGACGATCGCGGAGGAGTGCACGAAGATCTCGCCGTCGCCGCTGTCGGGCGTGATGAAGCCGTAGCCCTTGGCGGGCTCGTACCAGTTGACGGTCCCGAGCCGACCCGGCGCCGAGTCGGTGGCGACGTCGCCGGTGACGCGGACCTGGCGCGCCTGCGGGCCGCGGTCGCCCTCGCCGACCTCGAACTCGACGGTCTGCCCCTCGCGCAGCGACGCCGGTCCCTCCTGGCCGACGATCTCGGACGCGTGGACGAACAGGTCCTCGGCGTCGTCGCCGAGCGCGAGGAAGCCGAACCCTCGCTCGGTGTCGAACCAGCGGACGGTTCCCTGCGGCACGGTGGTACTCCTCGGTGGTGACGGCGGTTGCTGCGCACCAGTGTCCACCGGTCGGCGGCGCGGGACGAACCCCGAAGCACCGGCGGCCGGTAGCGTCGCCGCGTGGTCCGCCGTCGCAAGGTCTCCTCCGGGGCCTCCCCGTCGACCCGTGCGCGCTACGCGAAGCGCCGCCGACGCCGGGTCGCTCTCGCGGACAACGACCTGAGTTCGGCCGAGTGGGCCGACCTCGTCGCGGCGTGGGGCGGCGCGTGCGCGTACTACGGGGCGCCGTCGACGGCGCTGCAGCGGGACTGCGTCCTGCCGATCTCGCGCGGCGGCCGGTACACGCGGGAGAACGTCGTGCCGGCGTGCGCGTCGTGCAACGCCAGCAAGCACAACGACGAGGTCACCGGGTGGCTCCGGCGGAAGAAGCTCGACGAGCGGGCGTTCCTGGTCCGGCACGCGACGATCCTGCGGGACCTGCGGCCCACGGATCCGGCAGCCACGGTCGACGCGGCGGACCAGGCCGACCCCGCCGGGCCGGTGTGACCAGACCCACCGTGGGCTCCCGCGTGTCCGCGCCGTAGGATCCTCCGGGCCCCGCGCGACCGCGGCGCCCTTCTCCCCACCCAGGACGGACGGCGCATGAGCGCGCAGACGACCACGCCCGCGCAGCACCCGGACGGGCCCGCCGACGAGGACCTCGCCCTCGCGACCGGCACGGACCTCGACCCGACGGCCGACCTGCCCCCCGGTGTCGACCCCGCCGAGTTCGCCACGTTCCTGCGCGTCGCGGACCAGGTCGCCGCCCTGCCGCAGACGCACCCGCAGCACGCCGCCGCCCGCCGCGCCGCGTCCGCGATGTTCAAGGCCGCCAAGAAGCACCGCCGCGGCGAGAAGCGCCGGCTGGTCGCCGAGGCCGACGCCGCCGTCGTCGCCGCCACCGCGACCGGCAGCCCGGGCCGCATCGACGACGAGACCGCGGGTATCCAGATCACGTCGTCGGCGACCGGCGCCATCGCCGGGACGCTCATCCGGCCGCGCGCCTGCTACGTCTGCAAGCAGGACTACACGGTCGTCGACGCGTTCTACCACCAGCTGTGCCCGGACTGCGCGGCGCTGCACCACGCCAAGCGCGACGCCCGCACCGACCTCACCGGCCGGCGCGCGCTGCTGACCGGCGGCCGCGCCAAGATCGGCATGTACATCGCGCTGCGGCTGCTCCGCGACGGCGCCGACCTCACGATCACCACCCGGTTCCCCAAGGACGCGGTCCGCCGGTTCAGCGCGATGGACGACTCCGCCGACTGGATCGACCGGCTGCACGTCGTGGGCATCGACCTCCGCGACCCGGCGCAGGTCGTGTCGCTCGCCGACCACGTCGCCGCGCAGGGCCCGCTGGACATCCTGATCAACAACGCCGCGCAGACGGTGCGGCGGTCGCCGGGCGCGTACGCGCGGATCGCCGACGCCGAGGACGCCCCGCTCGACGCGGACGCCGCGCGGATGATCACGACGTTCGGCCGCACGAGCGACGCGCACCCCCGCGCGCTCGCCGGGTCTGTCAGCGAGCTGAGCAGCCCCGCGCTGGCGATCGAGCGGGCGGGGCGCGCCGCCGCGGAGGAGCTGACCGCGCTGTCGCTGACCGCCGAGGCCGCGAGCCTGGAGCGGCTGGTCGCCGGGACCTCGATCGACGCCGGCGGGCTGATCCCCGACGTCGCCGAGACCAACTCGTGGGTCGCGACCGTCGACGGCGTGGACCCGATGGAGCTGCTCGAGGTGCAGCTCTGCAACCAGACGGCCCCGTTCATCCTGGTCAGCCGCCTGCGCGGCGCCATGGCCGCGTCGCCGGCGCGGCGGACCTACATCGTGAACGTGTCGGCGATGGAGGGCGTGTTCGCCCGCGGCTACAAGGGCCCCGGCCACCCGCACACCAACATGAGCAAGGCCGCGCTCAACATGCTGACCCGGACCAGCGCCGGCGAGATGTTCGCCGACGGCATCCTCATGACCGCGGTCGACACCGGGTGGATCACGGACGAGCGCCCGCACCCGACCAAGGTGCGGCTCGCTGAGGAGGGGTTCCACGCCCCGCTCGACCTGGTCGACGGGGCCGCGCGGGTGTACGACCCCATCGTCCGCGGCGAGGCGGGCGAGGACCTGTACGGCTGCTTCCTCAAGGACTACGCGCGCTCCCAGTGGTGACCTGACCACGGCTGCCGTCGGCGGTCAGGCGGGCTCCACCGGCAGCCAGAGCTCGACGGTCGCGGTGCTGAAGTCGTCGGCGCGGTCGAGGACCGCCACGACCTCCGGGCCCGGGCGCAGGCGCCAGGGGTTGGACGGGAACCACTCCGTCGCGGTCGCGGCCCACACGTGCTGCAGAGTCTCCGGGTAGGTGCCCTCGGCGCGGAAGACCGCCCACGACCCCGCCGGCACCGGCAGGACGTCGAGGTCGTCCGGCACCTCGACCTCGTCCGAGACGACGACGCCGTGCAGGTACGTCAGCTCCGTGCCCTCGCGCCGGTCCGGGTCGAGGTCGGCGCTGACGGCGAGCAGGCCGGCGGGCTCGGCGTCGCCCAACGCCTTGAGGCGCGCGTGCTCCTCGCGCGGGAGCGACGCGACGTGCTGCTGGATCGCAGCGTTCACTCCCTCGTGCACGAGGGGGACGCGGGCGGCGTGGCCCACGAGGCGGAAGGCGGGCCGGGTGACGAGTCGGACGTCCATGGGTGCTGCTCCTTCGACGGTCAGGCGGAACCTGAGACGGGGTTGGGTCCGGAGGGGACCGCCGTCGCGCCGGGCCTGGCCCGGGCTGACGCCGTGCACCGCACGGAACGCCCGGCCGAAGGCCTCGGCCGACCGGTAGCCGTACCGCACGCCGATCCCGAGCAGGTCGCCGCTGCCGCCGACGACCTCCGCGGCCGCGACCGTCATCCGCCGGCGGCGCACGTACTCCGACAGCGGCATCCCGGCCAGCGAGGAGAACAGACGGCGCAGGTGGTACTCGGTGGTGCCGAGCGCGGCGGCGAGGCGGGCGACGTCGAGGTCCTCGTCGAGGCGGTCCTCCACGAGGTCGACGAGCCGGTTGAGCGAGGCGATCACGGTGCTCCCTTCCGCCCTCCACCCTCGCGGACGGACCGACCGCGGCACCCGACCATCCTGGCCCTATCCGATCAGGAGTCGCCCGGTATTCAGTGTTGCCAAGTACCGGTACCTAGCGTTACGTTGTACCGGTAGTCAGCGACACCGAGTACAGGAGCCCACGATGGCCAACCAGATGACCGAGATGCTCAAGGGCACGCTCGAGGGCATCGTCCTCGCGATCCTCGAGGCGCGGCCGGCGTACGGGTACGAGATCACCGCGCAGCTCCGCGACGAGGGGTTCGCCGACCTGGCCGAGGGCACCGTGTACGCCCTCCTGGTCCGGATCGAGCAGCGCGGGTTCGTCGACGTCGAGAGGGTCCCGTCCGAGAAGGGCCCGCCGCGCAAGGTCTACTCGCTCAACGCCGCGGGCCGGGCCCAGCTCGACGACTTCTGGGCCACCTGGGCCTTCCTCGCCGGGCGGATCGAGCACCTCCGCGCCGCGCACGCCGGCCGCACCGGCACCGGCTCCACCAGCACCGACTCCGGCACCACCCACCGCACCACCGACCGCAGCGAAGGGGACGACTGACATGGTCGCGAAGTGGATCGAGGCCCTCACCGGCTCGCTCGAGCAGAAGAAGCAGTACCGGCAGGACATGGCCCGCATCAAGGCGCTGCCGGAGCCGTACCGCGCCGCCGCGAAGGCCACGCACCGGTACCTCATGTACTCCGGCGGCGTCACCGGCGGCGACACCATGGTCACGATGTTCACCGA
Organism: Cellulomonas sp. GbtcB1; assembly: GCF_019091725.1. Classification (NCBI taxonomy): domain Bacteria; kingdom Bacillati; phylum Actinomycetota; class Actinomycetes; order Micrococcales; family Cellulomonadaceae; genus Cellulomonas; species Cellulomonas sp. GbtcB1. Next base: position 9,323 of record NZ_JAGXJG010000030.1, read on the forward strand.
CCTCGCGGACCTCTGGGAGCGCGCGGCGACCGACGGCACCCCCGTCCGCGACGTCGTGGGCGACGACCCGGTCGAGTTCGCGGAGACGTTCGCCCAGGCGTACGTCGGCGACCGGTGGATCGACAAGGAGCGCGCCCGCCTGACGAAGGCGATCGACGAGGCCGAGGAGGACGCCCGATGAGCGCCGGGGCCGCGGGCACCCCGGGCCCGGCCGTCGCCGTCCGCGGCGTCGAGAAGTCGTTCGGCGACCTGCGCGTGCTGCGCGGCGTCGACCTCGAGGTGGCGCCCGGGACGATCGTCGCCCTGCTCGGCTCCAACGGGGCGGGCAAGACGACCCTCGTCCGGATCCTGTCCACGCTGCTGAAGCCCGACGCGGGCACGGCGACGGTCCAGGGGTTCGACGTCGTGGGCCAGGCCGCCGAGGTCCGCGAGTCCATCAGCCTCACCGGCCAGTTCGCGGCCGTCGACGGGATGCTCACCGGGCGGGAGAACCTCCGGCTCGTCGCCCGGCTCCGGCACCTGCCCGACCCGGGCGCCGTGGCGGACCGGCTGCTCGACCGGTTCGCGCTCACCGAGGCGGGCGGGCGCCGGGCGTCGACCTACTCGGGCGGCATGCGGCGCCGGCTGGACATCGCGATGAGCCTGATCGGCGACCCGCCGGTGATCTTCCTCGACGAGCCGACGACCGGGCTCGACCCGCAGGCCCGCAACGAGGTGTGGCGGACCGTCGAGGAGCTCGCCGGCGGCGGCACCACCGTCCTGCTCACCACGCAGTACCTGGACGAGGCGGAGCGCCTCGCCGACCGGATCGCGATCCTGCACGAGGGGACGATCATCCAGGACGGCACGCTCGCCGAGCTCAAGCGGCTCCTCCCGCCCGCGCGGGTCGAGTACGTCGAGAAGCAGCCCACGCTCGAGGACGTCTTCCTCGCCCTCGTCGGCGCCGGCAGCACGCCGGCCGGGAAGGACCCGCGATGAGCGCCACCGCCACCACCCACGTCGTCGGCGACACCGTCGCCCTGACCGACCGCTCGCTGCGGCACATCCTGCGCAGCCCGGACACGATCATCACGACCGCGGTCACCCCGGTCGCCCTCATGCTGCTGTTCGTCTACGTGTTCGGCGGGGCGATCCACGGCGGGTCCACCTCGTCGTACGTCGACTACCTGCTGCCCGGCATCCTGCTCATCACGGTCGCGTCCGGCGTCGCGTACACCGCGTACCGGCTGTTCCTCGACCTGCAGGGCGGCATCGTCGAGCGGTTCCAGTCCATGCCGATCGCCCGGCCCAGCGTCCTGTGGGCGCACGTGCTGACGTCGATGGCGGCCAACCTGACGTCGGTCGTCCTGGTCGTCGGGATCGCCCTGCTCATGGGCTTCCGCACGGGGACGACCGTGCTCGCGTGGCTCGCCGTGGCCGGCATCCTGGTGCTGTTCACGCTCACGCTGACCTGGATCGCCGTCCTCGCGGGGCTGTCCGCGAAGACCGTCGACGGGGCGAGCGCGTTCTCCTACCCGCTGATCTTCCTGCCGTTCATCAGCTCGGCGTTCGTGCCGACGGACTCGATGCCGACCGCGGTCGCGTGGTTCGCCGAGCACCAGCCGGTCACCGCCGTGGTCGACTCGATCCGGGCGCTGTTCGCCCAGGAGCCGGTCGGCGGGGACCTCTGGGTGGCGCTGGCGTGGCTGGTCGGGATCCTGGTGCTGGCGTACGCGCTGTCGGTGCGGGCGTACCGGCGCAAGGTGGGCTGAGTCCGGGCCGGCGGTCAGGCCGTCGTCAGGACGGGCGCGAAGGGCACCAGCTCCTCGCGCCCGTCCTCGACGACCAGGCAGGTGCTCTCGGGGACCTCCAGCCAGGCGCCCTTGAGGTCGCCGAGCGGCTCCGAGACCACGATCCGGGTGTCGTCGGACAGGCCGTGCAGCACGGGGTTGTCCGGGTACTGCGCGCGGAGCACCGCGACGTCCCGGTTCCGGAAGAGCGACCGCGACCGGCCCTCGGAGGAGTACCGGAACGTCCACAGCCGGTGCCCGTCCGTCGTCGCGAACGTCCCCTGCACCGGGAACGCCACCCCGTGCCGCAGGGCGACGTCCTCGATCAGGCCGACGGCCTGGGCGACGGCGGCCGGCGGGTCGTCGGTCAGGCCGAAGGTCAGCGCCAGGTAGAACAGCGTCTCCGAGTCGGTCGAGCCCTCGATCAGCGGGTAGAGCGTCGGGTCGACGGCCATGCGGAGGTCCCGCTTGAGGGTGCTGAACCCGTTGATCACGCCGTTGTGCGCGAACAGCCACTGCCCGTGCCGGAACGGGTGGCAGTTGGTCTGCTGCACGGCGGTGCCGGTCGTCGCCCGGATGTGCGCGATGACCAGGCCGGACCGGATGTGCTGCGACAGCTCGCGCAGGTTCCGGTCGCTCCACGCCGGCTCGATGCTGCGGAACAGCCCGGGGATCGGCGAGTGGTCGTCGTACCAGCCGACGCCGAACCCGTCGCCGTTCATCGGCTCGACGCCCAGCCGGCTGTGCCGGCTCTGCATCACGAGCGAGTTCTCCGGCTTGTAGAGCAGCTCGTCGAGCGTCACCGGCGAACCCGTGTACGCGAGCCAACGGCACATGGCGGCCTCCCGTGTGGGGTGGGCCCGCGCCGTCGCCGGCCCCTCGGGGCCACTGTGCACCGGGGCCTCGCAGGCGGCCCCGGCGCGCCCGGGATCAGTCCTCGGTGGGCGCCTGCTCGACGGCCGGCGCGGGCTGCCGGCGACGCATCAGGACGGAGCCGAGCGAGGCCGCGGCGGCGGCGCCCATCGCGGCCAGCACGAGCCAGGTGCCCGCCTCCCGCTGCATCGCGACGAGGCCGAGGAGCAGCAGGAGGCCGCCGAGGCCGAGCAGGGCGGTGGCCGGGTCGGTCGTGGTGTTCTTGTCGTTGTTCATGCAGGTCAGCCTAGGTTCGGGCTCGGCTGTGGCGCCTCGAGCCGGCGGCGGATCTTCGCGCTCGGCCGCGCGGGCGAGGCTCACCCCGCGGGGTCCGTCCCGCGGCGGAGCGGCGGCGCGCCCGGCCTACGCCTCCGGGTCCCAGCGCGACGGCACGAGGTCGGCCAGCAGGGTGCGGTGCGCCCACCGGGCCCAGGCGAGCGCGCTCCACCCGCCCCGCCGGACCAGGGCGTTCCACGTCTCCGGGCCCAGCACGAGCGCCACCACGTCGGTGGCGCGCTCGACGTCGAGCCCCGGCCGCAGGACCCCGTCCCGGTCGCACGCCTCGACGAGCAGCCGGTGCACCGCGCGCCGGCGGGCCTCGTCCCGCTCCCACGCCGCGTGCAGCACGAGGTCACCGACGGCGTGCGCCCGGACCAGGTCCTGCACCCCGGCGGCGCGGCCCAGCAGCTCGGCGGCGCCACGCGCATGCAGGAACACCCGGCGAGCCGGGTCCGGCTCGGCGACGACGGCGCGCACCCACGGCTGGTCGGCGAGGTCGGGCGCCGCGTCCCGGCGGTCGGCGCCGTCGACGGCGTGGTCCAGGCAGCCGACGAGGATGTCGGACTTGGACGGGTAGGAGTAGTAGACGGTCTGCACCCCGAGCCCCGCGGCGCGCCCGACGGCCGTGATCGTCGTCGGGCCGTACCCGTCGGTGAGGAACAACCGGGTCGCGGCCTCGGCGATCCGCGCCCGGGACGCGGCGGCCCGGGCTGCGCGCCCGTCCCGCGGTGGCGCGGTGTCGCTGCTGGTCACGCCGGTAACCGTAGCAGCGCTCCGCATTCCTTTCGGTAGCGCCACTCCCACAAACGCCGGGCGAGCCCGCCCAGGCAGGCGCCCCCGTCGCGCACTCCCCCCGGAACCACGCCGAGATGGCAACTCTCGGCTGTGATCAGGGCCTTCGCGGCAGCCGAGAGTTGCCATCTCGGCGATCAACGGTGCGCGGGAAGTCGGAGCGCGGCTACCGAAACAGGTCAGTGGCCCGTTGCCAGCAGCAGGAGCAGGGCCAGGTTCAGGGCCACGACCAGGGCGACCACGACCACCAGCACCGCCTGCAGCCGCGGGCCGTTCGCGTACCGGCCCATGAGCGACCGGTCCCGGTTCAGCCGCACCAGCGGGATCACCGCGAACGGGATGCCGAAGCTCAGCACGACCTGGCTCACCACCAGCGTCCACGTCGGGTCCGCACCCACGGCGAGCAGCACCAGCGCCGGCACCAGCGTGATCGAGCGCCGCACGAGCAGCGGGATGCGCTTGTGGATCAGCCCCTCCATCACGGCCGCGCCGGCGTAGCAGCCGACCGACGTCGACGCGAGCCCCGACGCCAGCAGCCCGATCGCGAACACCACGCCGACCACCGGGCCGAGAGCCTCGCTGATCGCCGCGTGGGCGCCCTCGATGGTGTCGGTGCCCTCGACGCCGCGCAGGTTGGCGGCCGCGAGCAGCAGGAGGCCGATGTTCACGGTCCCGGCCACCGTCAGCGCCGCGCCGACGTCCCACCGCGTGGCGCGCAGCAGCCCCGAGCGTGCGCCGTCGTCCGGCACCCGCCCGAACCGGTCCCGGCTCAGCGCGGAGTGCACGTAGATGGCGTGCGGCATGACCGTGGCGCCGAGCATCGACGCCGCGAGCAGCACGGAGTCCGTCCCGGCGAACCGCGGGACCAGGCCTCCGAGCATCTCGCCGGGATCGGGCGGGCCGATCAGCAGCCCGGCCAGGAACCCCACGACGATCACCAGCAGCAGCCCGACGACCACCGTCTCGAACCGCCGCTGCCCGTACCGGTTCTGGGTCGCCAGCAGCAGCATCGAGACCACGCCGACGATCAGGCCGCCGAGCACCAGCGGGAGCCCGAACAGCAGGTTCAGCGCGATCGCGCCGCCGACCACCTCGGCGATGTCGGTGGCCGCCGCGACCACCTCGGCCTGCGCCCAGTACGCCAGCCGCGAGCGCCGCCGCAGCCGCTGACCCAGCACGCCCGGGAGCGAGTCGCCGGTGACGATGCCGAGCTTCGCCGACTGGTACTGGACCAGGACGGCCATGACGTTGGCGCCGACCAGGACCCAGAGCAGCAGGTAGCCGTACCGCGCGCCGGCGGTGAGGTTCGCCGCGACGTTGCCCGGGTCGACGTAGGCGATCGCCGCCACGAAGGCGGGGCCGAGCAGGGGCAGCACGCGGCCGCGCCGCACGGCCTGCCGGTCGACAGTGGTGGTCACCGCACCTCCAAGTTCGGTCGTCCGAACTCAGTGTAGGCACACAAGTTCGGGCATCCGAACTCTGCACCCGCGCGCGGCGACGCGCACTCGGAGGGCCGGGGCCTCGAGCCCTTGCTCAGGCCGCGGCGGCCTCGACCTCGCGCCGCCACCGGCCGTCGACCCGCGCGAACCCGACGCGCTCGAGGTACGGCCCCGTGTCCCGCGCGTCCTCGGCGACGACGAGCGACCGCAGCCCCGTCCCGGCGAACGCCCCCGACCGCCGGTAGACGAACTCACCGGGCGCGAAGTCGCGGAACCGCGGCGTGACCCAGTCGAGCTCGACCTCGCCGACCCCGTCGCCGGCGTCCCGGACGACCACGACGCCGACGGTCTCGTCGCCCCGCAGGACGAGGTAGGCCCAGCGGGAACCACCCGCGGCCTCACCCCCGACATCACCCGGAAGGCCGAACGACGGGTAGTACCGCGCGATGTCGTCCGCGTGCACCCCGAGCACGTGCCGCAGGTAGTGGTCGCCCGCGCCGACCTGCACCACCTCGTACACGTCGGCGTCGTGCCGCTCGCGCGTCAGCCGCCACAGCCAGTACGCGTCGATCACGGCGATCACGGCGTTCATGGCGGCGAACGGCCAGATGCCGACGACCGTGTTGTACGCGGTCGCGATGACGGACCCGGCGAAGTTCAGCCACCGGAACCGCAGGACGCGGGCCTGCATCAGCGACACGACGACGAGGACGGACCCGACCCACCCGATGATCTCCAGGACTGGCATGGCGCGAACCGTACCGGTCGCCCGGCGCCCCGGCCCGGGACCCGGTTCCGGTAGCGGCGCTCCCGAAACCTCGGGCGACCCGGAAATCGCTGGCCGGGCGCGACGGCCCCGACGACCATGGGCGGCATGACCGCCTCCGCCGCCACCCGGCCGCACCTGGTCCCGCTCCCGGTGCCCGCCGGCCTCGACGCCCCGGACGCCTGGCTGCTGCACGGCATGGTGGACGCCGCGAACGCCGCGGTGCTCGACGCCTGGGGCGACCTCGACCACGCGCGCACGCCCGGCGAGGTCCTGGCGGGCCTGCGGCACCAGGAGTACGACGAGAAGCTGCGGTTCGTCGCGCTCGACGCCCCGGTCGACGACGGGCCGGCGGACCCGGCGCGCGTGCTGGGCTACGTCGCGCTGAACCTGCCCCGGCAGGACAACACCCACACCGGCTGGTTGCAGCTCGACGTCCGGCCGGAGCACCGCGGGCGCGGGGTCGGCTCGGCGCTGCACGACCTCGCGGTGGCCACCGCCCGCGACCGCGGGCGGAGCATGCTGACGACGTCGACCGACCAGGCGGCGGAGCCCGACGAAGGGGCGGACGCGCTCGTCCCCAGCACCGGCACCGGCCGCGTCCCCGCCACGCACCCGGGGGTGACGTTCCTCGTGCGGCGGAGCTGGGACCTCGAGCAGGTCACCCGGCGGTCGGTGCTCGACGTCCCGCTCCCCGCGGAGCGCCTGGCGGCGCACGCCGCGGAGGCGGCCGCGGCGGCCGGTCCCGGCTACCGGGTCGTCCTGTGGGAGGGCCGGTGCCCCGACGAGCTGCTCGACCGGTTCGCCCTGCTGCAGACCCGGATGAGCACCGACGCCCCCGCCGGCGGCCTCGACCTGCGCGAGGACGTCTGGGACGGCGCGCGCGTGCGGGACGCGGAGCGCGCGTTCGTCGAGCGCGGGATGACCTACCGGGTCGCCGCGGCCCTGCACGAGCCGACCGGCGTGCTCGCCGCGTTCACGGCGCTGGTCAGCCGACCCGACACGGACGCGTACGTGTTCCAGGACGACACGCTCGTGCTCCGCGACCACCGCGGGCGCCGGCTCGGGATGCTGGTCAAGACGGCGAACCTCGCCCGGCTGGCCGAGGTGCAGCCCGGCGCGCGCCGGGTCGGCACCTGGAACGCCGAGGAGAACGCGCACATGCTCGCGATCAACGTCGCGCTGGGCTTCCGGCCGGCCGGCGGCGCCGGCGAGTGGCAGCTCCGGCTGGGGTGACCGTCCACGGGCCGGCGCTCGTCGGCTAGCGTGCGGGCGTGGGCCGGACCGATCGCGCGAGCCTCCTCGTGCACGTGAGCACCGCGGAGGCCTTCGCGGCCCTGACCGACCGGGACGCGCTGCTGGCCTGGTTGCCGCCGGCGGGGATGCGGGGCCGGTTCGACCGGTTCGACATGCGCACGGGCGGGTCCTACCGGCTGGTGCTCACCTACGCCGACACGTCCGGGTCCCCGGGGAAGACCACCGCGGACTCCGACGTGTCCGAGGTCCGCGTCGTCGAGGTCGTCCCGGGCGAGCGGGTCGTCCAGGAGGTCGAGTTCGCCTCCGACGACCCGGCTTTCCGCGGGACGATGCGGATGGAGTGGCGGCTGCGCCCCGCCGAGGACGGGACCGAGGTCGAGGTGGTCGCGCGGGACGTGCCGCCCGGCGTCCGCGCCCGGGACCACGCCGAGGGGATCCTCTCGTCGCTCGCACAGCTCGCCGCGCACCTCGAGCCCTGACCCGCGCGGCGGTGGGCGGGAGCGCCCGCCCCCCCGCTCGACAGTGGAAGGTTGTGCCGGACACGCCGTCGGCGTGTCCGGCAGAGGCCGACCCCGGATCAGCCGCCGACGACCGCGACCGCGCCCTCCTCGGCCGCGACCCGGACCCGGTCCCCCGGCTCCGGCGCCCCGGCACCGCCCGCGGGCAGCGCCGCGGTGACCCGGGCGTCCTCGGGCTCGAGCACCGCGACGACCTCCGCCCGACCGCGCCGGGTCCGGCGCTCCGCGACGACGGCCGCGCGCACCGGGGTCGCCGACCCGGGCTCGGGGTCGGCTGGACCGAGCACCCGCCAGCCGCCGGCGGCCACCGCGAGCGCCGCGCCGTCGCCCGCCGGGTCGCCCGCGGCCAGGAACGTGCGGTACCCCAGGAACTCCGCCACCTCCCGCGACGCGGGCCGCCGCCACAGCGTCTCCGGAGCGGCCACCTGCAGCAGCCGCCCCGCCGACATCACCGCGACCCGGTCGGCGACGGTGGCCGCCTCGTCCTGGTCGTGCGTGACGAACAGCGCGGTCGTGCCGGTGGCGACGAGCGCCCGGCGCAGGTCGTCGGCCAGCCGCTCGCGCAGCGACCGGTCGAGCGCGGACAGCGGCTCGTCGAGCAGCAGCAGCCGGGGCCGGGGCGCGAGCGACCGGGCGAGCGCCACCCGCTGCCGCTCGCCGCCGGACAGCGTGGCGACGGGGCGCCGGTCGTAGCCGGGGAGGCCGACGAGGTCCAGCAGCTCCGCGACCCGCGCGGCCCGGTCCGCCCGCGGCAGGCCGCGCAGCCCGTAGGCCACGTTGCCCGCGACGTCCCGGTGCGGGAACAGCTGGCCGTCCTGGAACACCAGCCCGAACCCGCGCCGGTGCACCGGCACCGCGGCCAGGTCGACGCCGTCCCAGGCCACGGCTCCGGCGGTCGGCGGCTCCAGGCCGGCGACGGCCCGCAGCAGCGACGACTTGCCGCAGCCCGACGGGCCGAGCAGCGCGAGCACCTCGCCGACGGGGACGTCGAGCGCGACCCCGTCGACGGCCGTCACCGCCGGGGCGCCCCGGCCCGCGCCGGGGTAGCGCACCACCAGGTCGCGCACGGCCAGCCCGCGACCCGCCGCACCCGCACCGGACCCCGTCCCCGTCACAGCTCTCCTCCCGCCGGCCCGCGGAACCGCTCCGCGAGCGCCATCACCCCGGCCGTCAGCACCGCGAGCACCACGCTCGCCGCGAGGGCCATCCCGTAGTTGTCCGCACCCGGCTGCCCGATGAGCCGGAAGATCACCACCGGCAGCGTCGGCAGGTCGGGCCGGGCGAGGAACGACGTCGCGCCGAACTCCCCCAGCGACACCGCGAACGCGAACCCGACGGCCAGCCCGATCGACCGGGCGGCGAGCGCGCCGTCGACCCCCAGCAGGACGCGGCCCGGCCCCGCGCCGAGCGTGCCCGCGGCCTCGCGCAGCCGCGGGTCGATCGCCCGGAGCACCGGCAGCACGGTCCGCACCACGAGCGGGACGGCCACCACGGCCTGCACGACCGGCACCAGGATGCCGCTGCTCCGCAGGTCCGTCTGGATGCCGAACGGGTGCCCGAGCGTGAGCAGCGCACCGAACCCGACGGTCACCGCGGACACCCCGAGCGGCAGCATGAACGTCCCGTCCAGCACGCCGACCGCGCGGCGCGCCGCCCGGGCCCGGGGCCGCCGCGACACCACGAGCGCGAGAAGGCAGCCGACCAGCAGGGCCAGCAGCGTCGCGTCGACGGCGATCCGCAGCGAGTTGCCCAGCGCCTCCCACACGGTCACGGTCAGCGCGTTCCGGCCGCCGGTGGTGCCGAGCGCCCGGTAGTGGTCCAGCCCCCACCCGTCGCCCGTGCGCAGCGACCCGAGCAGCAGCGCGCCGAGCGGCAGCGCCAGCAGCACCAGGACGACCCCGGTCACGGCCGCGGGCACCGCGTGCGGGCGGTTCGGCCCCGCGCCGGACGACCCCGGCGCCACCAGGGACAGCGCCCGCTCGCGCCGCGCCCGCGCCCGCCCGGCGACCGCCAGCGCCGCGACCACCACGACCACCTGCACCACCGACAGCACCGCGGCGGCCCGCAGGTCGAGGAACTGCGTGGTCTGGATCCAGATCTCGGTCTCGACGGTGCCGTACCGCATCCCGCCGAGCACCAGCACCGTGCCGAACGCGGTCGCGCAGAACAGGAAGACCAACGACGCCGCCGAGACGATCGCGGGCGTCAGCGCCGGCAGGGTCACCGTCCAGAACGCCCGCGCCGGCGACGCCCCGAGCGACCGTGCGGCCTGCTCGGGGCGCGGGTCGAGCCGCTGCCAGAGCCCGCCGACCGTCCGCACCACGACGGCGTAGTTGAAGAACACCAGCGCCGCGACGATCGCGGCGAACGTGCCGTCGAGGTGCAGGAAGCCCAGCAGGCCGTTCTCCCGGAGCAGCGCGCGGAACGCGACGCCGACCACCACGGTCGGCAGCACGAACGGCACCGTCACGAACGCCCGCAGCGCGCCAACCCCGCGGAACCGGCACCGGTACAGCACGTACGCGCCGGGGACGCCGAGCAGCACGGACAGCACCGTGCCGATCGCGCCCTGGGCCAGCGTCAGCCCGACGATCCGCCAGGTGCGCGGCCGGGAGAACACGTCCGCGAACCCGGAGAGGTCCAGCGCGCCGTCGGGCAGGAACCCCCGGCCGACCAGCGACAGCACGGGCCAGGCGAAGAACGTGCCGAGGAAGACGAGCGGCACGGCGGCGGCGAGCGCCCACGCCCCGGCACGGCCGAGCGCCCAGCCCCGGGACGGCGCGCGGAGCGGCGGGCGCCCCGCCACGGCGCCGGCCGGCCCCGGGCGCGCGGGCACCCCCGGCCGGCCCGTGCCGGTCGGGGGCGTCCGCGTCGCCGTGCTCATCGGGTCAGCCGCGTCTCAACCGACGACCAGGTCGGTCCACTCGCGGACCCAGGTGTCGCGGTTCTCCGCGACGTCGTCGAGCGGCACCTCGTACGGCGCGTCCGACAGCGGCGCCCACTGCGCCCACGCCTCCGGCAGGTCGACGGCCGTGCTCACCGGGTACATGTACATGGACCCGGGGATGTCGGCCTGGACCGCGTCGGACAGCAGCCAGTCGACCAGCTGCTGCGCGCCCTCGGGGTTCTGCGCGCCGGCCAGCACGCCCGCGTACTCGACCTGGCGGAAGCAGGTGTCGAGCAGCGCGCCGGTGGTCGGCTCGCCGCCGCCCTCCGGGATCGTCTCGGGCGGGCTCGACGCGTAGGAGAGCGCGATGGGCCGCGGGCCGCCGCCCCCGCCGCCGGAGAAGTCCGTGTAGTAGGCGTCGGACCAGCCTTCGGCGACCTTCAGCCCGTTGGCCGTCAGGTCCGTCCAGTACTGCTGCCAGCCGTCCTCGCCGAACGCGCCGACGGTCGCCAGCAGGAAGGCCAGGCCCGGGCTGCTGGTCGCCGCGTTGGTGACGACCGTCAGGTCCTTGTACTGCGGGTCCGTGAGGTCCTCCAGCGACGTCGGCTCCGCGATCCCCCGCTCGGTGAACCAGGCGTGGTCGACGTTCAGGCAGACGTCGCCCATGTCGACGGCGGTGAGCGAGTGCGAGGCGTCGGGCGCGTACTGCTCGGCGTCGGCCGCCGCGGGCGCCTGCGACTCGTACGGCTCCAGCACGCCCTCGTCGATCGCCCGCGACGCGAAGGTGTTGTCGATGCCGTAGACCACGTCGCCGAGCGGGGCGTCCTTGGTCAGGATCAGCTGGTTGACCAGCGCCCCGCCGTCGCCGGGCGCGACCTGCTTCACGGTCAGCCCGGTCTCGGCCTCGAACTGCTCCAGCAGGCCGTCGCTCACGTGGAACGAGTCGTGCGTGACCAGCGTGACGGTGCCGCCCGACCCGTCGGTCCCGGAGCCGGACGCCGCCTCGGAGCCCGAGCCCGACCCCGTGACGGAGCAGGCCGTCAGCGCCAGGACGCCGGCGGCGGCGGCCAGGCCGGCCGTGGTGGTCCGCCGGGGTGCCCGGCGGCGTGCGCGCGTGCGCGCCATGGTGGTTCCTCCTCGATGTGCACCGAGGGGGCCGCACCGCGTCGCCGCGCCCCGGGGAGCACGACGGCACGGGGCGACTGAGATCCCGACTCCCTACGCCGGTGCTAACCGGATCAGGTGCGAGGGTCTGCGGATTCCGTCCGCACTCTCAGCGTCGGTCGGGCCGCGGTGTCACGCACGGCCCGGGACGCTCCCCTGTCGTTCGGGGCCGACCCTACACCGGCACGGCGCGCCCCCGGCCCGGCACCTGCTGACCTGCGGCGCGGCACCGGCGGCGCTAGCGTGGGGCGGAGCACAGCCGTCCCGACGCAGGAGGTCCCGTGGCCGACGAAGAGACCCAGTCCACGTTCGCGAAGATCACCGGTCTGGTGGTCGCGGGCGCCGTCGCCTGGATCGCCGGCAAGGCGGTGGACGCGGCGTGGAAGGCGGCGTCCGGGCACAAGCCGCCGAAGCCCGAGGACGACGACGACCCGCGCATCGCCGAGGTCGTCGCGGCCGCCGCCATCACCGCTGCCGCCGTCACGGTGGCGCGGGTGTTCGCGACCCGCGGCACGAAGAAGTTCGTCGAGCGCGTCGACAAGAACCGCCGCCTTCCGAAGGCCTGACCGCCCGCCCGTCGACGGCCGGAGGTCCCGCCCGCGGGGCCCCGGCGCGGCCTAGCCTGAGCACCCCGTCCACCGACGAAGGTGCAGGTCAGCCGTGCCTCAGACTCCCGCGCAGCCCTCCTCCCGGCCCGCCGTCGGCGTCGGCCGCTCCGTGCACACCGTCGACGACGTCCTGGCCCTGATGGACCTGCTGTTCGCCGAGCGCGCCGACCGGTGGACGGACTGGGGCGGCGCCGACTTCTGGGACCGGTTCTACGCCGACCGCGACCGCCCCGTGCCGTTCTTCCGCTGGGCGCCGGACGAGAGCCTCGTCGCCTGGGCCGCCGACGGCCGGCTGCCGCTGGGACCCGGCACGCGCGTGCTCGAGCTCGGCTGCGGCCCCGGCCGGAACGCCGTCTGGCTCGCGCAGCAGGGCTGCGCCGTCGACGCGCTGGACCTGTCGGCGACGGCGGTCGCGTGGGGCCGGGAGCGCGCCGCCGAGGCCGGGGTGGACGTCGGGTTCGAGCGCGCGGACATCTTCGCCTGGCAGCCGCCCGCCGAGCCCTACGACCTCGTCTACGACTCCGGCTGCTTCCACCACCTGCCGCCGCACCGCCGGGTGTCGTACCGCGCGCTGCTGGAGCGCACGGTCCGCCCCGGGGGCCGGTTCGGGATCGCGTGCTTCGCGGCGGGCGACGACGGCCACGACGAGCGCGGCGGCACCGGGGCCGACGACGTCGACCTGTACCGGGAGGGCGGCCTGGGCGGCGGGCTGGCCTACGCCGCCGACGACCTGCGCCGCGCGTTCGGCTGGCTCGACGAGGTCGAGCTGCGCCGGATGCGCCCGGCCGTCGACGCGGGCGACGCGTTCGGCGCGGACTTCCTCTGGGCGGGCCTGTTCCGCCGCTGACGCGCTGCCGTCAGCCCCGGTCGCCCGAGCCCGGCGCGTCCTCGGGCGGCGTGCCGCGCTGCGTGGCCTGGTCCTGCGCCTCGGTGAGCTCGTCGACGACGAGCAGGTCCCGGCGCACCTTGCCGGTGCGGTAGCCCGCGCGGCCGACGAGGTGCGCCGCCACCGGCGCGGTCAGCATCTGGAAGAGGGCCACCAGCACCAGCGCCCACACCGCCCCGCCGGAGCGCAGCCGGAGCGACAGCCCGATCAGCACCAGGATCAGCCCGAGGACCTGCGGCTTCGTCCCCGCGTGCATCCGGGAGAGCAGGTCGGGGAACCGCAGGACGCCCACGCCGGCGGCGAGCGCGAGCAGCGCCCCGCCGATCAGGCAGATCGAGGCCACGACGTCGGCGACCACGTCCCAGTCCCAGCTCATCGGTCGCTCCCCTCGTCGCGCGTGCCGCGGGCGGCGGCGTCCTCGTCCGCGGCGGTGTCCTCCGCCGCCAGGTCGCCGCCGTCGGTCCCGTCGCCGTGCTCGCCCGGCCCGTGCTCGTCCACGTGCGGCTCGTCGCCGTGCTCGCGCCGGTCCTCCTCGGCCACGACCTCGGCGCGGTGGGCCTCGTCGCCGTGCGCGGCGTGCTCGGCGCGGACCTCCTCCGGGTCCGACGCGGGACGCGGCGCGTCGGTCGCGGCCCCCTCGGCCTCCCGGGCCCGGCGCGCGCGGCGGGCCTCCTCGGCCTCCTCCTCGGCGCGGATCCGCTCGGCCTCCTCGGCGGCGATCTCCTCCCGGGTGCGCACCCGGCCCTCGCCCGCGGGCTCGACGGAGGCGAACCGCGCGATGGTGGTCGAGCCGACGAAGCCGACCAGGGACAGCACCACGAGGATCGGCACCACGTCGGTGCGGCGCTCGGCCGCGGCGTAGAGCGCCACGGCCGCGACCACGACGGTCACGATGATGTCGAGCGCCACCGTCCGGTCGAGCATCGACGGGCCGCGCTCGGCGCGGATGAGGGCGAGCACGCCGGCGGCGGTCAGCAGCACGGCGCAGATCAGCAGGACCGCGGTCACGCGCGCACCTCCTGGCGTCGGGACGACCGGCCGCCGGGCGTCAGGCCCGCCTCGCGGAGCTCGTCGTCGGAGGCGAACGCACGCAGCACCCGCTCCTCCTGGTCGAGCACCGTCTGCCGGGCACGCTCGACGCCGCCGGACTGCTCGACGTCGAGGACGTGCAGGTAGAGCATGCCGGTGAGCCGGTGCGCCTCGACGACCAGCGAGCCGGGCACGAGCGAGCACAGCTCGGCGGTCATCGTGAGGTACAGGTCGGAGTGGTTGCGCAGCTGGACGCCGATCACGGCGCCGCGGGGGGTGTGCCGCGGGCGCAGGGCGACCCAGGACACCTCGACCGACGCGTGCAGCAGGTCCCAGGCGAACCGCCCGATCAGCACCAGCAGCGGCCAGGGGCGCACGGTGCCGTGGAAGTCGATCGGCGTCATCCGCAGCAGCCCGGTCACCGCGACGGCGATCACGGCGCCGGCCATGACGTTCCCGACGGACAGGTCGCCCCAGAGCAGGACCCAGACGACGACCAGCCAGACCATCGTCGGCCACTGGGCCGCGAGCTTCTTGCGGCGCGGGTGCAGGCTCACGCGTCGTCACCCCCGTGCGCCACGTCGACGGACTCCCCGGAGCCGCGGCCGCCCTCGGGCAGCACCGACTGGATGTACACGGACCGGTCGGCCAGCGCCCCGGCGGCGCGCTCGGCGTAGCCGTACAGCGGGCCGGCCCCGACGGTCAGCGCGAGGCCGAGCACGACGAGCGCGGCGGCGGAGCCGACCATGCCCTTCGGCAGCGTGGCGTCGGGCAGCGGCTCCGGCGGGGTCTGCCAGAAGGCCTTGTTCCACGCCTTGATCAGGGCGTAGAGCGTGAGCAGCGAGGTGGCGACACCGCCGACCACCAGGGTCAGCGCGAGCCACGAGCCGTCGGCGACGCCGGCCTGCAGCAGCCCGACCTTGCCGAGGAACCCGGACAGCGGCGGGATGCCGCCGAGGTTCATCGCCGGGATGAAGAACAGGATGGCGAGCACCGGGGCGAGCTTGGCCAGGCCGCCGAGCGAGTCGAGCGACGTGGACCCGCCTCGCCGTTCGATCAGCCCCGCGACCAGGAACAGCCCGGTCTGCACGATGATGTGGTGCGCGACGTAGTAGATCGACGCGGACCAGCCGGCCTCCGAGGCGAGCGCGATGCCGAACAGCATGTAGCCGATGTGGCTGACCAGCGTGAACGACAGCAGTCGCTTGAGGTCGTCCTGCGCCACCGCGCCGAGGATGCCGACCACCATGGTCGCGAGCGCCGCCCACATGAGGACGTCGTCCATCCGGCCCTCGGGGAACAGCAGGGTCTGGGTGCGGATGATCGCGTAGACGCCGACCTTGGTGAGCAGGCCGGCGAACACGGCCGTCACCGGCGCGGGCGCCGTCGGGTAGGAGTCGGGCAGCCAGGCCGACAGCGGGAAGATCGCCGCCTTGATGCCGAACGCGAGCAGCAGCAGCACCTGGAGCAGCAGCCGCACCCCGGGGTCGATCTCCGGCAGCCGCTCGGCGAGCTGCGCCAGGTTGACCGTGCCCGCGGCTGCGTAGGTGAGGGCGATCGCGATGAGGAACAGCAGCGACGACAGCAGCGCCACGACCACGTAGATGCTGCCGGCGCGGATGCGCTCGCCGGTGCCGCCGAGGGTCAGGAGCACGTAGGAGGCGGCCAGCAGGATCTCGAAGCCGACGTAGATGTTGAACAGGTCGCCGCTGAGGAACGCGTTGGCGACGCCCGCGGCGAGGATCAGGTACGTCGGGTGGTAGATCGACACGGGCGCGGCCTCGTCGCCGTCGGCCTCGCCCTGGGCCAGCGAGTACAGCTGGACGCAGAGCGTCACCGCCGCGGAGACCGTGAGCATGAGGGCCGACAGCCGGTCCGCGACGAGGTCGATGCCGACCGGGGCGGCCCAGCCGCCGATGTCGACCACCAGCGGGCCGTCGTCGGCGAGGACCAGCAACGTCGCGGCGACGACCAGGACGATGCTCAGCGCGATGACGCTGATGATCCGCTGCAACCGCGGCCGCCGGTACAGGGCGAGCGCGAGGCCGGCGCCGAACAGCGGCACGACGACGGGCAGCGGCACCAGCCAGGTGTACTCGGTCATCGGCTGCCCTCCCCGTGGTCGTCGGTCGGTCGGTCGTGGTCCCCGGCGGCGCCCCCGACGCCGGCCGGCGAGGGACCGCCCTCGTCCGTCTCGTCGCGGGTCTCGGCGGCCTCCTCGTCGAGGGTGGTCGTCGACTCCTCGGTGTCGTCGTCCTCGAAGGCGCGCTGGTCGCGGGCGGCGAGCCGGGCGATGCGGCGGTCCTCGACGTCGTCCTGGACCTCGTCGTGCCGGTGCAGCTGCCAGGACCGGTACGCCATCGCGAGCAGGAACGCCGTCATGCCGAGCGTGATGACGATGGCCGTCAGGACCATCGCCTGGGGCAGCGGGTCGGCCATGTCGCGCTCGAGCTCCAGCCCGACGATCGGCGGCCGGCCGGCGGCGCCGCCCGCGACCAGGAACAGCAGGTTCGCGCCGTTGCCGATCAGGACGACCCCGATCAGCACGCGGGACAGGCTGCGCTCGAGGAGCAGGTACACGCCCGCCGTCACCAGGACGACGATGATGCCGACCAGGACGAGGTTGGGGCTCATGTCGATCATCGCGGGCCCTCCCGGTCGTCGTGGTGCTGCGGGGCGACGCGCCCGGCGGCGACCGCGTCCACGCGGACCTCCTCGGCGGGCTCGGCGTCGCCGCCGACCGCCTCCGGGTCGCCGTCCTGCTCGGCCTGGCGGTCGATCTCGGCGCCGAGGCTGCGCAGAATGTCCAGGACCAGGCCGACGACGACGAGGTAGACGCCGACGTCGAAGAACAGCGACGTCACCAGGTGGATGTCGCCGATCAGCGGCAGCGAGACGTCGATGATCCAGGACTGCAGCACGGTGCCGCCGAAGATCAGCGCGCCCAGGCCGACGCCGGCCGACAGGAACAGGCCGCTGCCCAGCAGCAGACCGGGCTGGACCGGGGCCGCCTCCCCGAGCTCGTACCGGCCGCCCGCGAGGTAGCGCACGATCAGCGCGATGCCCGTGACGAGGCCCGCCGCGAACCCGCCGCCTGGGGCGTTGTGCCCGGAGAACAGCAGGAACAGCGAGTACACGATCATCGTGTGGAACAGCAGCCGGACGACGACCTCGAACACCACGGACCGGCGGCGCGGGGCCAGGGTCCGGCCGGCGCGGAGCCACTCGCGCGGCTGGTAGCCGGCGCGCGCCTCGACGGGCTTGCGGAGCGCGCCCTGCGGGTCGTCCTCGCTGCCCCAGACCGCGCGGTGCTCGGGCGCGTCGCCCGCGCGGAAGATCGCGCCGGACCGCTTGCGGAGGAACACCAGCGAGGCGACGCCGGTGGCCGCGACCAGCAGGACCGAGATCTCGCCCATCGTGTCCCAGGCGCGGATGTCGACCAGGGTCACGTTGACGATGTTCTTGCCGCCGCCGAACGAGTACGCCTCCTCGGCGAAGTCGACCGACACCGGGATGTGGATGCGCGCGCTCGGCACGATCAGCGCGAGGGCGCCGACGGTCAGGCCCACCGACAGCGCCACGACCAGGCGGACCCAGCGGGACGCCACCAGGGGCCGGTCGGAGAAGTACGGGGGGAGCCGGCGCATGACCAGCACGAACACCACGAGCGTGACGGTCTCGACCAGCACCTGGGTCAGCGCGAGGTCCGGGGCGCCCTGGAGCAGGAACAGCGCGGCGACGCCGTAGCCGGAGACGCCGAGCAGGATCACGGCCTTCAGCCGGCGGCGCGCGCGAGCCACCAGCACTGCCGCCACGGCGACGAACGCCCCGATGACGAGCTGCGCCGGGCGGTCCCAGGCGCGGGTCTCGGTCGGCAGCGAGGTGAACCGGATCAGCGGGACGCCCACCGTCACGACGAACACCACGAGGATGCCGCCGAGGTAGAACGGCAGCGAACCGCGCTGGGTGATCGCGGTGACGTCGGCGGCGACGTCGTCCAGGCGGCGCATGAACCGGCGGTACATCCGGTCGGCCTCGGGGACGTGCGGCACCGCGGCCTGCGCGGCCTCGACGGGTCCGCGGAAGAGGAACAGCAGCACGCCGACCGCGAGCACCGCGACCGTGATCGCCAGCGTCGGGGTGAACCCGCCCCAGAGCAGCAGGTGACCGGGCTCGCCCTCGGGGTACAGGTCGGCCTGCGGGGCGAGCAGCTCCTCGCCGAACGACGGCACCAGCGCGACGGCCAGCCCGAGCACCGCGAGCAGCAGGGCGGGCCAGACCAGCAGCAGCGACGGCCGGCCGACCGCGGCGGGCTCCGCGCGGTCGTCCTCCGCGGGGGCGTCGAGCTCGGGGACGCTGCGCTCGTCGCGCGCGCCGGGCTCGTCCTTCGCGGCCTTCGCCTCGCGGGCGATCGTCAGCGCCTTGACCGCGGCGGGCGACAGCACGGGCTTGGTGGCGAACGCGCCCCACCAGAGCCGCAGGCCGTACGCGACCGTCAGGGCGGAGCCCACCGCGACGAGCACGAGCACGACGAGGTCGAGCGGGTGGCCGCCGTGGCCCAGCGCCTCGAGCGCGGCCTCCTTGGCGACGTACCCGGCGAACGGCGGCGCGCCGATCATCGACAGGGTGGCGAGGCCGCCCGCGACCGCGGTGATCGGCAGCGCGCGCCCGACGCCGGACAGCCGGCGCAGGTCGCGGGTGCCGGTCGCGGCGTCGACGACGCCGACCACGAGGAACAGGGCGGCCTTGAACATGGCGTGCGCGCCGACCAGGGCCAGGCCCGCGAGCGCGGTCGCCTTCGTGCCGTAGCCGACCAGCAGGACGATGAGCCCGAGCTGGCTGACGGTGCCGAACGCCAGGATCAGCTTGAGGTCGTGCTGCCGCAGCGCGCGGTAGCCGCCGAGCAGCAGCGTGCCGCCGCCGAGCACCACGATCATCCAGCGCCAGGCCGACAGCTCGGAGTACGCCGGGGCGAACCGCGCGACCAGGTACACGCCGGCCTTCACCATCGCGGCGGCGTGCAGGTACGCGGACACCGGCGTCGGCGCGGCCATGGCGGCCGGCAGCCAGAAGTGCGTCGGGACGAGCGCGGCCTTGCTGATCGCGCCGACCAGCAGGCAGACGACCGCGGCGGTCACCATCGCACCGTGCGGCGGGTTCGCGAGCGTCTCGGAGATCCGGTACGTGCCCGCGGCCTCGCCCAGCAGGATCACGCCGACGAGCATCGTCAGGCCGCCCGCGGTGGTCACGACGATGGCCTGCATCGCCGCCCGGCGGCTGGCCTTGCGCTCGTGGTAGTGCCCGATGAGCAGGTAGGAGAAGACCGTCGTCAGCTCCCAGAACACGAACAGCAGCAGCGTGTCGTCGGCGGTGACGAGGCCGAGCATCGCGCCGGCGAATGCGACCAGCACCCCGCTGAACCGCCCGAGCCCGCTCGCGCCCGCCTTGAAGTAGGCGGAGCAGTAGACCAGGACGATCGCGCCGACCCCGCCGACCAGCAGCGTCATCAGCCAGGACAGCGTGTCCAGCCGGAACGAGAGCTCCATGCCGAGGCCGGGGATCCACTGCACGACCTGCGTGGGCCCGTCGCCGTCGAGCACGCGGCCGGTGAGGGAGAGCGCCCACACCGCCACCGCGGCGGGGGCGAGCGCGAGCACCCAGAACGCCTTGCGGCCGATCCACGCGACGAGCGCGGGCGCGACCAGGGCAGCGACGAGGTGCACCGCGAGGAGCTGCAGCACGTCCGCTCCGTCCTGTCGTGGGCGGGTGGTCGGTCGGTCGGTAGCGCCGACCCGGGGCCCACGGTGGCCCTGAGGCTCGCCCGCGGCGGTTCGACGACTGTGGTGTTGTCAGCGGGCAGGTACAGGGACGCACGGCGACACGGCGCACGCAAGCGTGCGGAGGCCGACCGTGGTCGAGGGATTACCTGGACTCTATCAAGTGATGGCCCAGCACGACGGGGCGCACAGCGGCTGGGACCTCACCCGGGACCTCCGGTCGCGGGCCCCGGCGGCCGGGACGATTAGCGTGATCGCGTGGACCTGCTGCGGATGACCTGCCTCGTCGTGGTGCTCGTCGCCACCGTCGTCGGGGTCGCGACGTTCGCTCTCGGCGCACGGCGGCTCACCCGCACGATCCGGGTCGGGCGCCCGGCGACGGGTCGGCTGCGCCCGGTCGGCCGGCGGGCGTGGCTCGTCGTGCGGGAGATGGTCGGGCACGGCCGGTTCCAGCACACGCCGGTGGTCCGGGCGGCGCACTGGGTCGTCATGGTGTCGTTCCCCGTCCTGTTCTTCACGCTGGTCGCCGGGTACGCGCAGGTGGTCGACCCGCGGTGGGCGCTGCCCCTGCTCGGGCACCTGGCGCCGTGGGAGTGGCTCACCGAGGGGATCGCCTGGCTGTCGCTCGCCGGGATCCTCGCGCTGATCGCGGTGCGGGTGCGCCGGACCCCGCGCGGGCTGCCGGCGACGCCGGCGCGGGCCGTGGCCGCCGTGGGAGCGGGGACCGGCGACGGGTCCGGGCCGGTCGCCGAGCCGGGCTCGCTCCCGCAGCGGCGGTCCCGGTTCTTCGGGTCGAGCACGGCGCAGGCCGTCGTCGTCGAGGCGACCGTGCTGCTCGTCGTGCTCGCGGTGCTGCTGCTGCGCGGCCTGGAGCACGAGCTGGCGGCGCGCGACGGCTCGGCCCTCGCGACCGCCTGGCACTTCCCCACCACCGCCTGGATCGGCGGGCTGTGGTCGGGGGCGTCGGCCGGCGCGGTCGAGGCGGCCGTGGTGGTGTGCGCGACCGTGAAGATCCTGGTGTCGATGGCCTGGTTCGTCGTCGTCGGCCTGCAGCCCACGATGGGCGTCGCCTGGCACCGGTTCCTCGCCGTGCTCAACGTGTACGCGCGCCGGTCGGTGACGGGCGCGCCCGCGCTGGGACCGCTGGAGCCGGTGCGGGTCGGCGACGTCGCGCTGGACGTGGCGGCGCTGGAGGACCTGCCGGACGACGCCCGCCTCGGCGCCCGCGCGGTGGAGGACCTGACCTGGAAGCAACTGCTCGACGTCTCGACCTGCACCGAGTGCGGGCGGTGCCAGGACCAGTGCCCGGCGTGGGCCACGGGCAAGCCGCTGTCCCCCAAGCTGCTGACGCTGGCGCTGCGGGACCACGCGGCCGCGACCGCGCCGTACCTGCGGGCCGCGCGCGCCGGGGCCGAGGTCGAGCCGGGGCACGTCGACGTCGACCTGGTCGCCTCGGGCGTGATCGACGCGGACGCGCTCTGGGCGTGCACCACCTGCGGCGCCTGCGTGCAGCAGTGCCCCGTCGACATCGAGCACGTCGACACGATCGTCGACATCCGGCGGTACCAGACCCTCATGGAGTCGGCGTTCCCCGCGGAGCTCGGCGGGACGTTCACCAAGCTCGAGCGGCGCGGCAACCCGTGGGGCCTGCCCGCGCGGCAGCGGCTGGACTGGGCCAAGGGGCTGCCGTTCGACGTGCCGGTGGTCGGGGCGGACGTCGCCACGGCCGCGGAGGTCGACTACCTGTTCTGGGTCGGCTGCGCCGGGGCGTACGAGGAGAAGGCGAAGCGCACGACGCGGGCCGTGGCCGAGCTGCTGCACACCGCGGGCGTGACGTTCGCGGTGCTCGGCGACGGCGAGGGCTGCACCGGCGACCCGGCCCGGCGCGCGGGCAACGAGGTGCTGTACCAGATGCTCGCCTCCGCGAACGTGGAGACGCTGGCAGCCGCGGAGGCGCGCGCCGTCGTCGTCACCTGCGCGCACTGCTTCAACACGCTGTCCCGGGAGTACCCGCAGCTCGGCGGGCGGTACGACGTGGTGCACCACACCGAGCTGCTGGACCGGCTGGTCGGCGAGGGCCGGCTGACGCCGGTGGCGGCGCCGGACGCGGAGCAGCAGCGCGTGACCTACCACGACCCCTGCTACCTCGGCCGGCACAACGAGGTCTACGAGCCGCCGCGCGAGCTGCTCGGCGCCCTGCCCGGGGTCGAGGCCGTCGAGATGCCGCGCACGTGGGAGCGGTCGTTCTGCTGCGGCGCCGGCGGGGCGCGGATGTGGCTGGAGGAGTCGATCGGCACCCGGATCGGGACCGCCCGGGCGGAGGAGGCGATCGCGACCGGCGCCGACGTCGTGGCGACCGCGTGCCCCTACTGCACGGTGATGCTGACGGACGGGGTGGCGGCGGCCGGCGCGGGCGGCGCGCCGCTCGACGTCGACCGCGCGGCGGTCGGTGTCCCGGAGGTCACCGACATCGCGCTGCTCCTCCTGGACCGCGTCCGCGCCGCCCGCTGACCCCCCCCCCGCACCCGCCCGACCCACCCGCGCGACCCCGCCGAGATGGCAACTCTCGGCTGCGTCGAGCCCCTTGCGCGCAGCCGAGAGTTGCCATCTCGGCGAGTCTCCGGAGCGTGTCTGTCCGCGAGAGCGGCGGCAGAGGCCTAGTTCGGAGACTCGGCGAAGGTGCGCGGGTGCGGGCGCCGCGGCGCGCAGCGGCGCGCAGCGGCGCGTCAGAGGGCCGTCGCGCGGCGGAGGGTGACGAACGACACGACCGCCGCGCCCACCGCCACGACCGCGCCGACCGCCGCGGCGTGCTGCGTGCCCGCGTCGAACGCCAGGCGCGCCGACTCCAGCAGCGCCTCGCCGGTGCCGCCGCCGACCTCGCCGGCCACCCGGGACGCGCCGCCCAGGGTCTCCCCCGCGGCGTGCGCCTGGTCGGCGGTGAGCGTCCCGGGCAGCGCGACCCGCGCGCGGTACGTCGCGTTGAGCACCGAGCCGAGGATCGCGACGCCGAGCGTGGTGCCGAGCTCGTACGCCGTCTCGGAGATCGCCGACGCGGCGCCCGCCTTCTCCGGCGGGACGGCCGTGGTGATCTGGTCGTTGGTCAGCGTCTCCGCCAGCCCGACACCGAGGCCCATCACGACGAAGGTCACCGCGACCGTCACCGGGGTCGGGACGTCGCCGACCAGCGTCAGCACGCCGTATCCGACGGCCGCGAGCAGGAAGCTCGACCCGATGAGCACGCCGGGGCGGACGTACCGCACCAGCCGCACGGCGAGCAGGCCGGCCACCACGGACGCGGCGGTCCCCGGCAGCAGCACCAGGCCCGCGTCCATCGGGCTGAGGCCGGCCGCGAGCTGCAGGAACTGCGACACGATGACCAGCAGGCCGGAGAACCCGAGCACCGACAGCAGGTTGGCCGACACCGCCCCGGAGAACACCGGGTTGGTGAACAGCCGGACGTCGAGCATCGGCGACGGCAGCCGGCGCTGGCGGCGGACGAACGCCCACCCGGCCACGAGGCCGACGAGCACCGCGCCCGTCGTCGTCGGCGTCAGGCCGTGCTCGCCGGACGCGATGATCGCGTAGACCAGCGGCAGCATCGTGGCGAGCGCGAGCACGCTGCTCCACGGGTCGAGCGGCCCCGGCGCGGGGTCCTTCGACTCGGGCACGAGCGCCGCGGCGAGCGGCAGCAGCACGAGCAGCACCGGCACGTTCAGCAGGAACACCGAGCCCCACCAGAAGTGGGTGAGCAGCGCGCCGCCGACGATCGGGCCGAGCGCGGCGCCGCCGGCGAACCCGGACGCCCAGATGGCGATGGCGAGCCGGCGCTGCGCGCGGTCCAGGAACACGTTCCGGATGAGCGACAGCGTCGACGGCATGAGCGTCGCGCCGAACAGGCCGAGGGCCGCGCGCGCCGCGATCAGCATCGCCGGGCTCGTCGACCACGCCGCCAGCAGCGACACGACCGCGAACCCGGTGGCGCCGATCATCAGCAACCGCTTGCGCCCGACGCGGTCCCCGAGGCTGCCCATCGGGACCAGCAGGCCCGCGAGCACGAGCGGGTACGCGTCGACGATCCACAGCAGCTCCGACCCCGAGGCGCCGAGCGCGGCCGTGATCGAGGGCAGCGCGAAGCTCAGCACCGTGTTGTCCACGGAGATGAGCAGCACGGGGAGCATGAGCACGACCAGCACGGCCCAAGGGCGGACCGGGCGACCGCGGTGCAGGAGCGCCAGCGGGACGGCGGCGGTGGGACCGGTGGTGACCGGGGCGGACATGACGCGACCTCGTTCGTTCGGGAATCGGCGGCTACTGTACCGTCTGGACGGTAAAGCGTCACGGCCGGTACGGTCATTCCCATGTCCGCGACCCGCGACCGCCTCCTCGACGCGTTCGAGGGCCTGCTGATCGCGCACGGGCCCCGCGCCGCGACCCTCGACGCCGTCGCCGCCGCGGCCGAGGTGTCCAAGGGCGGGCTGCTCTACCACTTCCCCAGCAAGGCCGCGCTGGTCCAGGGCCAGCGCGAGCGGCTGGCGGAGCTCGGGCAGGCGGACGTCGCCGCGATGCGCGCCGCACCGGAGGGCGCGGCGGAGTACTACCTGCGCGAGTCGCAGCAGTCCGGCGGTCCGCTGGACCGCGCGCTGATCGCGTTCGCGCGGCTCGCCGAGGAGGCGGGCGACGACGCCACCGCGGTGCTCGACGACCTGCGGCGGCACTGGTTCGAGGCGCTGGCGGACGAGCTCGGCGACCCGGCGATCGCGCACGTCGTCCAGCTGGTCGGCGACGGCATGTACTACAACGCGGTCACCGGCGTGCGGGACGACACCGCGCTCGCCGACGCCCGGGCCGTGCTCGGCCGGCTGCGCGCCGGCGCCTGACCCGTCCGGCGCCCCGGCTCAGGCCCCGAGCACGACGACGGCCCCGCGGCAGGAGCCGCGGGGCCGTCGGAAGCGGTGTGCCGCCCCGTGCGGAGGACACGGGGCGGGACGGGTCCGGCGCGTCAGATCCGCACGCGCCGGGGGTTGCTCACGCTCGTCCAGCGCACGTCGTCGAACTCGGTCTCGGACGCCTGCTGGTCGTTCGTCGTCATCTCCATGACTACCCCCCTCGATCCGTTCCGGAGTGCCATCCTGCGGTCTCGGGCCGCACGGCGCACCCCCGCCGGGTGAACTCCGCGTAAAACCTCGCGCGGTCGCCTCACCCCCCGGCCCGTAGGACCGACGTCCCGCCGGGACCTTCTGGTTCTCATGGCATCACGCGCGTGATCAGCGCCGCCCCGCACCGAGATGCCCCGTCTCCGCTCGATCGGCGGCGACCACGCGTGCCACCATGTCTCGGACGCCGAACGGTCAGGTGGTGACATGACGACCTCAGCCCTCACGACGCCCTCGCCCGCGGACCCCGCGGACGTGAGCCCTCCCCCGGGTCCCCGGCCCTACGCCGAGCCCGCGGAGTCCGTGCTCGCCGAGCTGCGCAGCACGCCCGCGGGTCTGCGCGCGACGGAGGCCACGCGCCGCCTCGGGGAGCACGGGCCGAACCGGCTCCCGGACCCGCAGGGCAGGAGCTGGCTGCGCCGGCTGCTCGGGCACTTCGACGACGTGCTCATCTACATCCTGCTGGCCTCGGCGGTGCTCAAGGCGCTCCTGGGCGACTGGATCGACTTCGCGGTGATCCTCGCCGTCGCGGTGATCAGCGCGGCGCTGGGCTTCCTGCAGGAGGGCCAGGCCGAGCGGGCGCTCAAGGGCATCCGGACCATGCTCTCGCTCGACGCCCAGGTCCGCCGGGACGGCGAGTGGCAGGTCGTCGACGCCGACTCCCTCGTCCCGGGCGACGTCGTGCGCGTGCGGTCCGGCGACCGGGTGCCCGCCGACGTGCGGCTGCTCGAGTCGACCAACCTCCAGGTCGAGGAGGCCGCCCTCACCGGCGAGTCCGTCCCCGCGAGCAAGC
Source organism: Cellulomonas sp. GbtcB1 (assembly GCF_019091725.1). NCBI lineage: Bacteria > Bacillati > Actinomycetota > Actinomycetes > Micrococcales > Cellulomonadaceae > Cellulomonas > Cellulomonas sp. GbtcB1. The sequence continues at coordinate 35,352 of NZ_JAGXJG010000030.1, forward strand.
ACGTCGACCCGGTGGGCGCCGACGCCGGCCTGGGCGACCGGGCCTCGATGCTGTACTCCAGCACGATCGTCACGGTCGGCACCGGCACCGGTGTCGTCACCGCGACCGGTGCCGGCACCGAGATCGGCCGGATCCAGTCGCTCATCGCCGACGCCTCCGACGACCTCGACACCCCGCTGTCGCGCAAGCTCGCCCAGTTCGGCAAGACGCTCTCCCTGGGCATCCTCGGCATGGCCGCGTTCATGCTGGTCGTCGGGCGCGTCATCCACGACTGGGACGTGCCGGAGCTCATCTCGGCGGCCATCGGCTTCGCGGTCGCGGCCGTCCCGGAGGGCCTGCCCGCGCTGGTCACCGTGACCCTGGCGCTCGGCGTCCAGCAGATGGCCCGGCGCAACGCCATCACCCGCAAGCTCACCGCCGTCGAGGCGCTGGGCTCGGTGACCACGATCTGCTCGGACAAGACCGGCACCCTGACCAAGAACGAGATGACGACGCGCACCGTCGTCACCGGGTCCGGGACGTACCAGGTCGAGGGCCTCGGCTACGCGCCCGAGGGCAGGATCACCCGGGACGGCGCGCACGCCACGCTCGGGGCGCACCCGGACCTCGCCGCCCTGGTCGCCGCCGCGGCGTCCGCCAACGACGCGCGGATCGTCCAGGACGGCGGCCTGTGGAAGGTCGTCGGCCAGCCCACGGAGGGCGCCGTCGCGACCCTCGCGCTCAAGGCCGGCGTGGATCTCGCGGGCGTCGAGCGGGTCGCCGTGCTGCCCTTCGAGTCGGCGACGAAGTACATGGCCACGCTCGACCGCGTCCCCGGCGCCGGCACCCGGATCCGCGTCGTCGGCGCCCCGGACCGCCTGCTCGACCGGTGCAGCCACCAGCGCGCCGCCGACGGCGGCACCGAGCCGCTCGACCGCGCCCGCTGGGAGGCCGTCATCGACGAGCTCGCGTCCCAGGGGCTGCGCACCCTCTCGGCCGCCGAGCGGGCCGTCGCGGACGGGACGACCACGCTCGGCCCGGACGACGTCGAGGACGGCCTGGTGTTCCTCGGCCTGTTCGGCATCGTCGACCCGCCCCGGCCCGAGGCGGTCCAGGCGATCGCCGACTGCCACCGCGCGGGCATCCGGGTCAAGATGATCACCGGCGACCACGTCGGCACCGCCACGGCCATCGCCCGCGAGCTCGGCATCGTCGCGGCCGACGGCGACGTGCACGCCCTCACCGGCGCCGAGCTCGAGGCGATGACCCAGGAGCAGCTGCGGCAGCGCGTCCGGGACGTCGACGTCTACGCGCGCACCAGCCCCGAGCACAAGATCCGGATCGTGCGGGCCCTGCAGTCGCACGACGAGGTCGTCGCGATGACCGGGGACGGCGTGAACGACGCGCCCGCCCTCACCCGGGCGGACATCGGCATCGCCATGGGCATCAAGGGCACCGAGGCCACGAAGGAGGCCGCGGACATCGTCCTCGCCGACGACAACTTCGCGACCATCGAGCGGGCGGTCGAGGAGGGGCGGCGGATCTACGACAACATCGCGAAGTCCGTCGTCTTCCTGCTGCCCACGAACGGCGCGCAGTCGCTGGTCATCCTCGTCGCCGTGCTGTTCGGCCTCACCCTCCCGCTGTCCCCGGTGCAGATCCTGTGGGTCAACCTCGTCACGGCCGTGACGCTCTCGCTCGCGCTGGCCTACGAGCCGGCCGAGCCCGGCGTGATGTCCCGGCCGCCCCGGGCACCCGGGGGGTCGGTGATCTCGGGCCGCTCGCTGCGGCACGTGGTCGTCGTGTCGCTGCTCATCGGCGGCGCCACCCTGGCGGTGTTCTTCATCGAGGACGCCCGGGGCACGGACTACGCGGTCGCCCAGACGACCGCGGTGACGATGCTCGCCCTCGGGCAGCTGGCGTACCTGTTCAACTGCCGGTTCCTCGGCGAGTCCAGCCTCACCCTGCGGGTGCTGCGCGGGAACCGCGTGGTGTGGATCGCGACCGGCGCGCTGGTCGCGCTGCAGGTGTTCTTCACGTACGTGCCGTTCATGAACTCCTGGTTCGACTCGGCGCCCATCGGCCTGCGGGAGTGGGCGCTGACCCTGGGCTTCGCGATCCTGGTGTTCCTGCTCGCCGAGGCGATGAAGGCCGTGACGCGGGCGATCGACGCCCGGGCCGACGCGCGGACCGACGCCCGGCCCGCCGAGGCGACGGAGGCCGCCGCCCTGCCGGGGGCACCCGTCCCCGCCGGGTCGGTCACGCTCGCCGACGCCGCGTCCCGGCTCCCCGCCCTGGTGCACGCCGTCGAGCACGGCGACGAGGTCACGCTCACCCGCGACGGTCGCCCGGTCGCACGCATCGTCGCGGTGACCGGCGCCGCGCGGCGCACCAGCGGCCGCGGGGCCGCCGCCGGGGAGACGGTCGCCGCGAACGTGAGCACGACCGCGATCCAGCTGACGCCACCCGACGGGGCGCAGCTCGGCGCCTCGGAGGCGGCGGACCCGGCCGCGCCGCCGGCGGAGGCGCTCGCGGCGTCCGCGGTCGGCTCCTCCGCCGCGCCCGCCGCGCCGGAGGAGACGGCGCCCACCCGGGTCAGCACGCGCCCGGCCGCCGAGGTCGGTGCCGACGGGACAGCACCGGATCCGGGGACCGCGGACGCGACGATCGTCCTCGACCCGGTCCCCGCCGCCGGCGACGACGCCCCCGAGCCCCCCGCGCCGCCGCGTCGCCGGTCCCGTCGGGACGCCGCCGCCCCGACCGAGCCGCTGGGCACGGTGGCACCGGAGGCCGACCGGGACTGACCGCCTCCGGTCGTGCCCGGGGGTGCCGTCACCGCAGGGTGACGGCACCCCGGGCACGACCGCGACGTCAGATCGTCGCGACCGACCCCGAGTCGACCCGGTAGTTCGCGCCGGTGACGAAGCTGGCGCGCTCGGACACCAGGAACGCGATCACGGCGGCGACCTCGCCGGCCTCGCCGCGCCGCTTCAGGACCATGCCCGGGCGCTCCTCGTCGAGGAACGACGCGATCGCCTCGTCCCGGTCCGTGCCGCGCTCCTCGGCCCGCTTCGCCATCATCGCGTCGGTCATCGGCGTGGCGATGAACGCCGGGGACACCGCGTTGACCAGCACGCCCTCGGCGCCGTACGCCTTCGACAGCCCCTTCGCCAGCGACAGCACGCCGGCCTTCGACGCGCAGTACGGCAGCTCGTCGACGTAGGGCTGCACGCCGTCCTCCGAGGCGAGCAGCACGATCCGGCCGCGCCCCGCCTCCCGCATCGGGCCGAGCACCGCGCGCACGACCCGGACCGCCGCGAGCAGGTCGACCTCGATCGTGCGGGCCCAGCCCTCGTCGTCGATCTCGTGGAACAGCCCCTGCGCGCCCGTCACGCCCGCGGCGTGCACCAGGATCTCCGGGGCGCCGAACGCGCCGTGCGCCCGCGCGACCAGCGCCTCGACCTCGGCCGGGACGGTGAGGTCGGCCAGCACCGGCACCAGCCGGTCGGGCCCGGCGCCGAGGTCGGCGACCGCCCGCTCGAGCGCGGGCGCGTCCTGGTCGGTGAGCACGACGCGGGCGCCCTCGGCGAGCAGCAGGCGGGCGGTGGCGAGGCCGATGCCGGAGTCGCCGCCGGTGACGAGCGCGACGCGGTCGGTGATGCCCAGGTCCATGGGGTCCTCCTCGGGTGCGGGTGGTGCCGGCCGGTCGGCGGGCGCCGGTGGTGCGGGGCGGCGGAGCGGGTCAGCCCGCCGCGTCGCGGTCGTCGCGCGGCGGGTCGTCGCGGGGCGGGTCGTCGCGCAGCGCGGGCGCCAGGGTGAGCGCGGCCTGCACCAGCGCGAGGTGGCTCAGCGCCTGCGGCAGGTTGCCGAGGAAGTCGCCGGTCGCCGGGTCGATCATCTCCGGCCACACGCCGACGTCGTTCGCGAGGTCGAGCAGCTCGCCCATCCACTGCGCCGCCTCGTCGGTCCGCCCGACGAGCGCCAGCGCGGCCACGCCCCAGAACGCGCAGGCGACGAACGCGCCCTCCTCCTCGGGCATGCCGGTGTACCGGTGCAGCAGCGGCCCGGAGCCGAGCTCGGCGCGCAGGGCGTCGACGGTGCGGCTCATGCGCTCGCCGGTGTCGAACCCGCTGCGCGCGTGCAGCAGCACGGACGCGTCGAGGGCATCCGACCCGGGGTGCATCACGTAGGCGCCGCGCTCCTCGGACCAGCAGTGCTCGCCGACCCAGCGGGCGATCCGGTCCGCCTCGGCGCGCCAGCGATCGGGCTCGCCGGGGATCTGCCCGAGCTCGGCCAGGTGCACCGCGCACCGCAGCGCCTGCCAGCAGCCGAGCTTGGACGACGTGTAGTGCCGCTCCTCGGTCAGCTCCCACATGCCGGCGTCGGGGCGGTGCCAGGCGTCGGCGGCCTCGTCGGCGACCGCGGCGAGCAGCCGGCCGGTCTCGGCGTCGAGCAGGTTCCCCGCATCGACGTACCCGCGGACCACCGCGAGGACGTCGCCGTAGACGCCGAGCTGCAGCTGCCCGTCCGCGCGGTTCCCGGTGACGACGGGGCCGATCCCCCGCCAGCCCGGCACGTCGTGGCGCTCCGGCTCGGGCGGCAGCGCGCCGTCGAGCCCGAAGAAGATCCGGACCCCGTGCTCGCGGAGGGTGCGCAGCGTCCACGAGATCGCGGCGTGCACCTCCTCGCGCAGGCCGAAGCCGATCCACGCGTCCAGCGTGTACGCGGCGTCCCGGACCCACGCGTACCGGTAGTCCCAGTTCTTGCCGCCCGCCAGGCTCTCGGGGAGCGAGGTCGTGCCCGCCGCGGCGATGGCGCCGGTCGGCTCGTGCAGCAGCAGCTTGAGCGCGAGCGCGCTGCGCTGCACCGCCTTGCCCCACGGCCCGTCGTAGTGGAACTCGCGGGTCCAGGCGCGCCAGTTGTCGACCGTCCGGTCGATGCCGCGGTCGACGTCCTCGGGGTCGGGCAGCATCACCGGCTCGCGCTCGGTGCCGGCGACCGCGACGAGGTGCCGCGACCCGGCGGTCGCCTCGAACGCACCCGCGCAGGCCTGGTCGTCGACGACCGTCGTCATCTCGCCGAGCGTGCGCACGGTGAGGGTCACGCCGTCGACCCGCAGCACCGGGCCCTGCACCGTCCGCTGCACCCACGGCGACGCCGTGCCGAGCACGGTGCCCGGCGCGACGCGCCAGGCCATCGGCACGGAGCCGGACAGGCCCTCCACCCGCGCGGCGAGCTCGCTCCACGGCAGCCGCCCGGCCACGCCGGTGTTCATCGCCTGCGTGACCCGCGCCCGGCCGCCGTCGGTGTCGTACGTGGTGACCAGCACGTTCGTGCCGACGACGTACTGCCGGCGCAGCCGGAAGGGCACCGTCGGCGCGAGCTCGACGTAGCCGCCGGCGTCCGCGTCCAGCAGCGCGGCGAACGCCGGCGGCGTGTCCAGGTCGGGGACCGGGAACCAGTCCACCCGGCCGTCGTCCGCGACCAGCGCGACGGTCCGCCCGTCCCCCAGCACCGCGTACGAGCGCAGGTCGGCGTAGCCCGCGGTGCGGGGGGTCGGGTCGCGCGGCTCGTCCGCCGCCGCGTGCCCCGACCCCTCCGTGCGCGTGCCGGCGTCGCCGTCCAGGTTCTCGAGGCCCGGCTGCTCCGTCATCCGCGGGTCGCCGTCACGGGGTCGGCATCCCCCCGTTGACGTTCAGCGTCTCGCCGCTGACGTAGCTCGACTCCTGAGAGGCCAGGTAGACGTACGCCGGGGCGAGCTCGGCCGGCTGGCCCGCGCGGCCGTACGGCGTCTGCTGCCCGAACTCCGGCAGCGCCGACGGCGGCTGGCCGCCCGCGGTCTGCAGCGGCGTCCAGATCGGCCCCGGCGCCACGACGTTGACCCGGATCCCCTTCGGCGCGAGCTGCCCGGCGAGCGCCTTCGAGATCGTGTTGATGGCGGCCTTCGTCGTGGCGTAGTCGACCAGGATCGGAGCCGGCTGGTACGCCTGGATCGACGACGTCGTGATGATGCTGGAGCCCTTCGGCAGGTGCGGCACCGCCTCCTGGACCAGCCAGTACAGGGCGTAGACGTTCGTCTTGAAGGTCTCGTCGAACGACTCCGGGGTCAGCTCGGTGATGTCCTCCACGTACTGCTGGCGCCCGGCGATGATCGCGAGCGTGTCCAGGCCGCCGAGCTCGTCGAGCGCCGTGCGCACCAGCGACCGGCTGTAGGCCTGGTCGGCGACGTCACCGGGGGCGAGCACGACCTTCCGGCCGGCGTCGCGGACCAGCTGCGCCACGTGCTCGGCGTCCTCCTGCTCCTCGGGCAGGTACGACAGCACGAGGTCGGCGCCCTCCCGGGCTAACGCGATGGCGACGGCGCGGCCGATGCCGGAGTCGCCGCCGGTGACGATCGCCTTCCGGCCCTCGAGGCGGCCGGACCCGCGGTAGGTGTCCTGGCCGTGGTCGGCGAGCGGCTGCAGGTCGGCGTCGAGGCCGGGCCCGTCCTGGCTCTGCTCGGGCGGCTCGGGCATCGGGTACTGCGCGATCGGGTCCTGGAACGTGTACTGGTCGGCCATGCGGCGTCCTCCGTCCTGGGCGGTGAATGCGAAAGGCGACGCCCGCCGGCGTGGAGACCGGCGGGCGTCGACCCGCGTCCATCGTCAGCCGGGGTCGGGAGGGTCGCAACAGGGAGCGCTTCCCGCGCGGTCCCGTCGCCCAGGCGTCAGAGGTCGGCGGGGTCCACCAGGAAGCCCGCCATGTCGGCGATCTCCCCGCCCACCTCGGCGTGCACCTCGCGCGCGACCCCGCGCACCACCCGCGCCGCGCGGCCGCGCGCGACCCGGTGCGGCAGCGACGGCCGCTCGGACTCCAGCTGCTCCACGTCGGGCGCCTCCCAGCGCACCCGGTACGCGACCACCTCGCCCTGGGCCCAGTCGACCCCGGCGAGCACCTGCGGCACCTCGGCCTCGGCGGCCACCTCGACGACCACGATGCCGTCGACCCCGAGGTCGACCTGCAGGCCGAACGCCTCGGCGGCCGGCGGGTTCTCGCGCATGTGCGCGTCGAAGGCGTCGGCCTCGGCGTGCAGCCGGCGGCGCTCCTCGGCGTCGGCGACGCCCGCGCCCACCCGGTCCCGGGCCGCGAGCGCGGCGCCGGCCTGCTGCGGCGAGGCCCTCCGGGGGTCGGGGGCGCTCGGCACGTCCAGCGCGGCGCGGGACGACACGCGGTGCGCGGCGGCGAGCACCGTCTCGGGCTCCACCCAGCGGTCGCTGAGCACGGTGAGGTCGAGCGCCGCGTCCATGTCCGGCTCGAGCACCACGCCGGTGTCGACGCGCAGCGCGCCGCCGAGCCGGCGGGCCACCGCGACGAGCCACAGCACGACGCGCTGCTCCTCCCGCACCGGTCCGGCGGTCCCGAACGCGCGGCGCAGACCGTCCCGGTCCCCGCCGAACGCGGGTTGCTCGGCGCGCTCGCGCGGGCAGTCGACGACCCAGGCGACCCGCGCGTCGGACGGCAGCCCCCAGCGGGCGAGCTGCGCGGGCTCCAGCGCGAACGGCCCCGTCAGGGTCGACAGCCGCCCGAGCCGCAGCACACCGGGCGTGGCCGCGGGCGCGGGCGCGCGGCTCGCGCCGGACGCGCGCCGGCCGGAGGGCACCCGCGGCGGGCGCTCCCACCGCGCGGCGGGGAACCGGCTGCTGGCCAGCACGTCGACCTCGTCGGGCGCGACCCCCTCGGGCAGCACCAGCAGGTGCCGCCCGGGCGGCGGCGTCACGCCCGCGGCGGCGGGCACCTCGGGCAGCGGCGGCAGCGACGCGGTCACGACGGGGTCAGACCTGCGTGCGGTGGAAGTGCTGCCACGAGCGCGAGGCGGTCGGGCCGCGCTGGCCCTGGTACCGGGAGCCGGTGGCGCCCGAGCCGTACGGGGCGAGGGCCGGCGACGACAGCCGGAAGAAGCACATCTGCCCGATCTTCATGCCGGGCCACAGCGTGATCGGCAGCGTCGCGACGTTCGACAGCTCCAGGGTCACGTGCCCCGAGAAGCCCGGGTCGATGAACCCCGCCGTCGAGTGCGTGAGCAGGCCGAGCCGGCCGAGCGAGGACTTGCCCTCCAGGCGCGCGGCGATGTCGTCGGGGAGGGTCACCTGCTCGAACGTGGAGCCCAGGACGAACTCGCCGGGGTGCAGCACGAACGGCTCGTCGCCGTCGACCTCCACCAGCCGCGTGAGGTCGGGCTGGTCCTGGGACGGGTCGATGACCGCGTACTTGTGGTTGTCGAACAGCCGGAAGAACCGGTCGAGACGGACGTCGACGCTCGACGGCTGCACCATCGCGGGGTCGTGGGGGTCGAGGACCACCCGGCCGGCGTCGAGCTCGGCGGTGATGTCGCGGTCGGAGAGCAGCACGGGACCACGGTACCGGGGTCGGCGGGGCCGACGAGATCGGGCTTCCGTCCCCGGACGCTGCTTCGCTAGAGTGCCGCTATCGCCCGGGGAGCTGATCCTCGTGGAAGTCGAGGGCCCGAGACCCGTCCGGAGGACGTGGCGTTCGGGCCCTACGCATGTGCCGGAGCGCCGTCACACGTCGACGACCCCCGCGGTGAGCGGAGCGGCCCGCCGCCGCCACTCACCCCCGCGGGCCCAGCACCACGCCACCACGTCCGGGAGCGCGAGCAGGGGTTCCTGCGCGGCCCGCCGGTGCTCGTAGCTCAACCTCTCTTGCGATCCCGCCGCCCGCGTGATCTCGAGCAGATCCCGGCGGTCGCGGGCGTCCTGGGTCTCGTCGGACTCCAGGACCAGGCGGTCGCATCCGTCGTGGACGTCGGCGACGAGCCGCGCGAGGCACGCGCGTCTCCTCTCGATCTGGGTCCGGGCGGGCGGTCCGCCCGCCGAGTAGATCGTCGTGCCGAGCCCGAGCTCCGCGAGGGCGCTCAGGATGATCCGTCGGCGGCGGTCGGACTCGTGCTTCATGTGGACCCGGGTCTGCCGAGGGAGCACCAGCCGGCGGACCTCCTGACGGGCCCGGTGGACGCTGCCCCCGTCGACGATCGTCGCCGCGAGGAGGTAGTCGCGCGCCTTCGACTCGTCGACGTACGCGTGGGACGTCACGGGCCGGCCTGCTCGTCGTCGCGCATCCCGGGACCGTAGGTGCCCGCTCCCGGCGCTGAGTGGGACCTCCGCTCCGGGGCCGGGACCAGGGCCCGCCGGAAGCGTTTCGACCGTGCGCTACGCTGACCGACGCACGCCGCGTGGGAGCGCTCCCGCAGCGGCCACCACTGACGACCGGAAGGCGCGACGATGCGGTACGGCCACTTCGACGACGAGGCACGCGAGTACGTCATCACGACGCCGCGCACCCCGTATCCCTGGATCAACTACCTGGGCTCGGAGGAGTTCTTCTCGCTGCTGTCGCACACCGGCGGCGGCTACTCGTTCTACCGGGACGCGAAGATGCGCCGCCTCACGCGCTACCGGTACAACAACATCCCCGCCGACGAGGGCGGCCGGTACTTCTACGTGCACGACGGCGGCGACGTCTGGACGCCGGGCTGGCTGCCGGTCAAGGCCGAGCTCGACCACTACGAGGCGCGGCACGGCCTGGGCTACTCGCGCATCACGGGCGAGCGCGGCGGCCTGCGGGTGGAGACGCTGTTCTTCGTGCCGCTCGGCGAGACCGCCGAGGTCCAGCACGTCACGCTGACCAACACCTCCGACGCCCAGAAGACGGTCTCGCTGTTCTCGTTCGTCGAGTTCTGCCTGTGGAACGCCCAGGACGACCAGACGAACTACCAGCGCAACCTGTCGCTCGCCGAGGTCGAGGTGGAGCTGGACGGCCCGCACGGCTCGGCGATCTTCCACAAGACCGAGTACCGCGAGCGCCGCGACCACTACGCGGTGTACGGCGTGAACACCCGCGCCGACGGCTTCGACACCGACCGGGACTCCTTCACCGGCCCCTTCAACGGGCTCGGCGAGGCGGCCGTGCCGCACGCCGGCCGGGCCACCGGGTCGATCGCGTCCGGCTGGTACCCGATCGGCTCGCACCAGGTCGACGTCACGCTCGCCCCGGGCGAGAGCCGGTCGCTCACCTACGTGCTGGGCTACGTCGAGAACCCGCACGACGAGAAGTGGGCGCCCGCCGACGAGGCCGCCGGCGTCCCGGGGATGCAGCGGGTCAACCGCGAGCGCGCGCACGCCCTGCTGTCCCGGTTCGCCACCACCGAGCAGACGCTCGCCGCCTTCGAGGCGCTGCGGACGTCGTGGACCGACCTGCTGTCCACCTACTCGGTGACGAGCACGGACCCCAAGCTCGACCGGATGGTCAACATCTGGAACCAGTACCAGTGCATGGTCACGTTCAACATGTCCCGGTCGGCGTCGTACTTCGAGACCGGCATCGGCCGCGGCATGGGCTTCCGCGACTCGAACCAGGACCTGCTCGGCTTCGTGCACCTGGTCCCGGAGCGCGCCCGGCAGCGGATCATCGACATCGCGTCGACCCAGTTCCCCGACGGCTCCGCCTACCACCAGTACCAGCCGCTGACGAAGCGCGGGAACAACGACATCGGGTCGGGCTTCAACGACGACCCGCTGTGGCTGATCCTCGGCGTCGCGGCCTACATCAAGGAGACCGGCGACTGGGGGATCCTCGACGAGCCGGTGCCGTTCGACAACGAGCCCGGCTCCGAGGTGCCGCTGTTCGAGCACCTGACCCGGTCGTTCGAGTTCACGGTCGCGAACCGCGGCCCGCGCGGCCTGCCGCTCATCGGCCGGGCCGACTGGAACGACTGCCTCAACCTCAACTGCTTCTCCACCGAGCCGGGCGAGTCGTTCCAGACGACCGAGAACCAGGCCGGCGGGGTCGCGGAGTCGGTGTTCATCGCCGCGATGTTCGTGCACATCGGCCCCGAGTACGCCGAGCTCGCGGAGCGCCGCGGCCTGGCCGACGTCGCTGCCCGCGCGCGCACCGAGATCGAGGCCATGCGGACCGCGGTGCTGGAGCACGGCTGGGACGGCGAGTGGTTCCTGCGCGCCTACGACTTCTACGGCAACCCGGTCGGCACCGACGCGTCGCCCGAGGGCAAGATCTGGATCGAGCCGCAGGGCTTCGCGGTCATGGCCGGGATCGGCGTCGACGCCCAGAACCCGGGCGACCCCGCCTCCCCCGCGGTGCGCGCGCTCGACTCGGTGCGCGAGCACCTGGCGACGCCGCACGGCATGGTGCTGCAGTCGCCCGCCTACACGAGCTACCAGATCGAGCTCGGCGAGGTCTCCACCTACCCGCCGGGCTACAAGGAGAACGGCGGCATCTTCTGCCACAACAACCCGTGGGTGATCATCGGCGAGACCGTCCTCGGCCGCGGCGAGCGGGCGTTCGACTACTACCGCCGGATCACGCCCGCGTACCGCGAGGACATCTCCGACGTGCACCGGCTCGAGCCGTACGTGTACGCGCAGATGATCGCGGGCAAGGAGGCGGTGCGGCACGGCGAGGCCAAGAACTCCTGGCTCACCGGCACCGCGGCGTGGAACTTCGTCGCCGTCTCCCAGTACCTGCTGGGCGTCCGGCCTGAGCACGACGGCCTGGTGGTCGACCCGCAGATCGGGCCGGACGTGCCGTCGTTCGGCGTCACCCGGGTCGCCCGCGGCGCCCGGTACGAGATCACCGTGACCAACGCCGGCGCGCCGGGCGCGCGCGGGCGGCTGGTCGTGGACGGGGTCCCGGTCGAGGGGTCGACCGTGCCCTACGCGCCCGCGGGCAGCACCGTGCGGGTGGAGGTCACCGTCTGACGACGCGTGACGCGCGCTCCGGGCGTCCGCGCGTGCGGGCGTCCGGAGCCGCTATGCTGGGCGCGCGCTCCCCTCGCGGGGGCGCGTCGACCGCCCGGCTCGAGCAGCCGGGGACGGTCACGCGGGTGTAGTTCAATGGTAGAACTTCAGCTTCCCAAGCTGATAGCGCGGGTTCGATTCCCGTCACCCGCTCTCCCGAGAGGGCCAGGCCGGCACCGCCGCGCCTGGCCCTTCGTCATTCCCGCCGCGACGCGCGCGGTCGGCCGCCTTGCGGGTCACCACCTGCTCTGAGTGATTCCCCCTACTCAACGGCCGGGGGGTCGATGGACCCCCGCCTACCTTCCCAGGGCCAGCCCGACGGAAGGACCGCATGAAGCACGAGATCTCCCGCATCGACCTGCGGCTGCCTCCGCGGTGGTGCGGGTGGCGACCCGGCGACGCCCCGCGGGTCGCCCGGCGGTTCGCGGCCGACCTCGCCGGCGGCCCGGTCGCGGTCGCCCGGCTGCGCTCCGCGCTCGAGGCCGTGGACCGCGCGGTCGTCGGCCTGAACACCCGACACGTCCGCGCCGGCGCGTGGGTGCCGGAACCCACCGGCGACGTCGTCGCCGGGCTCGCGTGCGAGATCCTGGTCGAGGTCCCCGTCGGGGCCGACGCGGCCGCCGCCTACCTGCACCGGGTGCAGCGCAAGATCGCGCGGTCCCGGCACACGGCCACCCGCATCACGTACCACACCGCGTCCCTGCGGGAGCTGCCGGCGGGCCAGGCGGTCGTGGCGCTCCGGAGCCACGGCGTGCTGCGCCACGAGGTGATCTGGACGGTGTTCCCGGCCGGGGCGAGCGAGGCCGTCGAGCTGCGTTTCGACACCCGGTCCTCGGAGCGCTACCAGGACCTCGTCACGCACGCCGAGACGATCGCGCACCGGCTCCGGGTCGGGCTGACCGGGCGGCGGCCGCCGGCACCGCGGCCGGCGGCGAGGGCCGCGACCGCGCCACCGGGGACCGCCCGGGCGCGAACCGCGGTCACGGGTCCGCCGACGAGGGCCGCGGGCGCCGTCGGCGGCGCACCCCCCACCGCGGTCGACCCGACGCCGGCGCTGCGCGAGCGCGGGGTGGTCCGCGGGGCGGCCCTCGGCGTCGGCCTCGCCGCGGTCGGGCGGCCGGTCCAGGCGCTCGTCGCCGTGCGG
>NZ_JAGXJG010000296.1:0-264 GCF_019091725.1 Cellulomonas sp. GbtcB1
AAAGAAGTTCACTCGGTGCGGTTGTTCTCATTGCCCTCAGCACTAGCGCTCAGGCCACGACCCATGGTGCGCGAGAGGCCAGCACCAGCCCACCAGTCATCCGGGATATCCTCCCGGCGGGCAAGTCGGTCCAGAATGGCCTGCATCTGCTGGAGATCCGACTCGCCCGAGTCCGAGAAGGAAAAGGAGATCGTAGGGATGGGAGGATGGTTGCTCATGGTCGAGTGAAGGCCCGGCGAGTGGCGAAGAGAGAGCGGGAGACCC
>NZ_JAGXJG010000297.1:0-264 GCF_019091725.1 Cellulomonas sp. GbtcB1
GATCTTTTCCGCGGAGAAAGTGGGCGGATACACAATTTGGCTGCTCGAAGGTGTGCCAGGATTGGACATTGAGGTGTCCTGGGACGTTTTAGCCAGCTGCGAAGTATTTTGAGTGCGATCCGAGTCATTGTCGTTCGCATCGGCAAAGGAAACAGATCGGCGTCGATCCGATTTGTCAATAGGAATATTCTTGCGCATGGCGGACTGTAAAGACGGGGACTTTTCCAGGCCAGACCCACGGTTCACAGTCGCAGGCGGTGCATT
>NZ_JAGXJG010000298.1:0-264 GCF_019091725.1 Cellulomonas sp. GbtcB1
GCCGGACCTGCTCAACCTCGACGAGCCGACCCGCGGCGTCGACGTCGGCGCTAAGTACGAGATCTACGGCCTCGTGCAGCGCCTCGCCGACGCGGGCAAGGGCGTCGTCGACATCTCCTCCGAGCTGCCCGAGCTGCTCGGCCTCTGCGACCGGATCTACACGATCTTCGAGGGTCGGGCCACCGGCGTACTCGCCCGGGAGCAGGCCGACCAAGAGTCGAAGATGCGGCTTACGATAGGCACCAGCCAGGCGCACACGAACTG
>NZ_JAGXJG010000299.1:0-263 GCF_019091725.1 Cellulomonas sp. GbtcB1
CGCGTACCGGCCCTGCTCGGGGCACCCGCCCGCCCAGCGGTCCCCCACGCCCTCGAGCGACACCGGGCCCGGTACCTCGCGCACCGCGCGTACGGCCGCGGCGGCGGCCGTCGGGGGTGCGGCGGGCGTGGCGGCGGGGGACAGGTCGGTCATGGGCACACATCTTCCCAGATGGCCGGGCCTGCCCCGACGCCGCTCCCGGTGACCGGGACGCGAACGCCGGGCGACGCCCCGGTGAACCCTCGTGGGCCGCCGCGACCCGC
>NZ_JAGXJG010000300.1:0-263 GCF_019091725.1 Cellulomonas sp. GbtcB1
GTAGATGTTGACCAGGTCGCCGCTGAGGAACGCGGTGGCGACGCCCGCGGCGAGGATCAGGTACGTCGGGTGGTAGATCGACACGGGCGCGGCCTCGTCGCCGACGGCCTCGCCCTGGGCCAGCGAGTACAGCTGGACGCAGAGCGACACCGCCGCGGAGACCGTGAGCATGAGGGCCGACAGCCGGTCCGCGACGAGGTCAATGCCGACCGGGGCGGCCCAGCCGCCGATGTCGACCACCAGCGGGCCGTCGTCGGCGAGGA
>NZ_JAGXJG010000301.1:0-263 GCF_019091725.1 Cellulomonas sp. GbtcB1
GGATGCAACATTATAATTTGATACTTCTACATTTTGTGATTACTGCAACTTTTTTTTTTGAAATAAGGGCATTGTCTTTGCTTAAGAGTAATCAGCATATTCTATCTGTTCATGCATGGCTTCTACTGCTTTTTGTTGCATCCTATTGCATCGGTCTGCATGTCATCAAAGGTTGGGTGATTTACTTATTTATCAAACAATATAACTGTAGGTTATGAGCGTGAATAAATTCACCAGCAATTTGGCAGTTTTGTATTTTGAAT
>NZ_JAGXJG010000302.1:0-263 GCF_019091725.1 Cellulomonas sp. GbtcB1
GAATTGCATGCTTGATTTTGAAGTGTTCTTGTTGCTGTATGTTGTGGTTAAGTTCTGAAGTTTATTCTAGGTTATTTGAGTTGAATTGAGCTGCTGGTAATGCATGAATAGTGGTATTGTTTAAAGTTATGGATTTTCTATTCAAAAGCTTAAGTTTTCAAAGAGAAATTTTGAAATTGGTTGCTGTGATTGTTGCATGAGTTTGTGTATGTTTTCTGGAGTTTCTAAATGCATGTTTATGTAGTTTAAATCAAGTTTAAATG
>NZ_JAGXJG010000303.1:0-262 GCF_019091725.1 Cellulomonas sp. GbtcB1
GCCGGCAGCTGGCCGGTGAGGTGCAGGCCGTGCTGCCGGGTGAGGTCGTCCAGGACGCCGGCCGGGGCGCGGCCCTCGGCCTTGAGACGGGCGGCCAGGCCGGCGAGGGCCAGCGCGGCGGAGATGCCGTCCTTGTCCCGCACGTGCGCGGGGTCGACGCAGTAGCCGAGGGCCACCTCGTAGCCGTACACGAGGCCCTCGACGCGGGAGATCCACTTGAACCCCGTGAGCGGCTGGGCATGCCGGAGGCCGGCGTGCGCGG
>NZ_JAGXJG010000304.1:0-262 GCF_019091725.1 Cellulomonas sp. GbtcB1
CGCCTCGGCGAGCGCCGCGCGGTAGCCCGCCTCGCGCAGCCGCAAGGACTCGAGGTCGGTGCGCCCGCCGAGGAACCCGATCCCCCGGTGGCCGAGCCCCAGCAGGTGCCGGACGGCGAGGACGGCGCCGTGCAGGTTGTCGGAGTCGACGGCCGGCAGGCCGCCCGGGCCCGCGTGCGGGTCGACGGCGACGACGGGGACCGGGGACCCGGGGTGCAGGACCGACGGGGTCACCAGCACGGCACCGTCGATCAGGGTGCCG
>NZ_JAGXJG010000305.1:0-262 GCF_019091725.1 Cellulomonas sp. GbtcB1
CCCCGCGTCCCCGCGCCGGCGCCGCCGGGGCCCCCGGGGCCGGTGTCGGCTCCGTCCGGCATGCTGGAGGGGTGCAGCACCCCGGCGGCCCCGATACCCGCGGGTACGTCCCGGACGGCCCGCTCGACGTCCGGCTCACGCTGATGCTGGTGCGCCGCGGCGGCCCCGACCCCGCGCTCCGGATCGAGCGCGACGGCCCCGTCTGGCACGCGCTGCGCACCGCCGACGGCCCCGCCACGCTGCATCTGCGCCCCGGGCCCGG
>NZ_JAGXJG010000031.1:0-45352 GCF_019091725.1 Cellulomonas sp. GbtcB1
GCGCCCGCGGCGCTGATCCCGACGCAGCGGGCCGGGTCCGTCGGGGCCCCGGCCGTCGCCGCGGCGGCCGCCCGGGGCACCGGCGGGGTGACCCCGTGAGCCGCCTCGGCTCGACGCGGGTCCGGTTCGTCGCGCTGGTGGTCCTCATCGCCGGCGCGCTCGTCGCGGCCCTGGTCGGGATCGTCGGGCCCACGGTCGCGGGCGCGGGCGCCCTCCCCCGGGGCGACGCCAAGCGGGTCGCGGACCTCGACCGGCTGGCCGCCGCGCTCGAGCGGTACGCCGACCAGCACGGCGGCTACCCGCTCAGCACGGGCACCTGCGCCGAGGGCCGGTTCGACAGCGACGCCGATGTGGAGTTCCTCGCCGCGCTCGAGCGGGAGGCCGCGATCGAGGCGATCCCGCGCGACCCGGCGGGCACCGGCGGCGACTGCCGGACGGTGTACGGCGCCAAGCACTACCTCTACTACTCGAACGGCACGAAGTTCGCGCTCGTCGCGAGCGTCGACGACCGGGGCGCGGTCCCGGGCGACGCCGCGGGCGTGCACCTCGCCGACGGCGACCGGGCGTGGTTCGACGGCTCGGCCCTGCTGGCGGACTGGGGCTGGAGCCGCAGTGTCTACGTCGTGGCCTCCCCGGCGCTGCCCGCCGCGGGCTAGCTACTCGGTCTCGTCCAGGCAGGTCATCGCGAGGAACAGATCGACCCGGTCGGACATGGTGCTCATGTCGCGGTTGGTCAGCTCCTCGATGCGGGCGATCCGGTAGCGCAGCGTGTTCGTGTGCAGGTGCAGCTGCCGTGCCGTCTCCTGCCACGCCCCGCCGCCGTCGAGGAACGCCCGCAGCGTGCCCACCAGGTCCGCGTTGTGCCGCTCGTCGTAGGACAGCAGCGGCGCCAGCACCTCGCGGGCGTAGCCGGACCGGGTGCTCTCGCCGAGCATCCGCAGCAGCGCGCGGTGCGTCTGCACGTGCAGCGACGTCGACACCACCACGGGCTCGGGGCCCGAGGCGTTCTGCACCCGCTCGACCGCCGTCGCGATCGCCGAGTTCAGCCGGCTGACCCCGCTGACCGGGTCGCTCATCCCGACGCGCAGCTGCCGGCCGTCGAGCAGCAGCAGGTACTCCTCGGCCAGGTGCTCGGCGAGCGGCCGCTCGTCGTCGCCCGCGCCGTTGACCAGCAGGATCGCCTGGTCGTCCGCCCGGCAGCCCAGGACCCGGTGCCCCCGGGCCGTCAGCGTGCGCTGCAGCATCTCGAGCACCGCCGCGCGGGGGAACCGCGGGTCGTCGACCCGGGCCGTGACGATCGTCGTCTCGTCCGACGGGGCCATGCCCTCCAGGCGCATCCGGGCGGAGATCGCACCCGGCGACGCCTCCTGGTCGCGGATCGCCGTGATCAGCGCGGCGACCTGCGCGTCCCGGGTCTCGCGCCAGCGGGCCGCGAGCTCCATCTCGACGCGCAGCGCGCCCACGACCGCGTCCAGCGCGAGCGCCACCTCGTCCGAGAACGACCGGTGGTCGCCCCAGCAGCCGAAGAACCCCGACCGGTCGCGGGCGCCGGTGCGGACGATCGTGGCCGGGCCGTGCTCCGTGCCCTCCCCGGGCAGGATCACGCGCTTGTCGTGCTCCCGGGCGATGACGGCGTTCCACTGCTCGGCGACCTGCGCGCGGTCCGGGGCCGCGCCCGCGGTGGCCAGCAGCATCCCGGTCTCGTCGATGACCCAGCAGCCGACCGCGAACTCCGCGGTGAACTGCGCCAGCAGCTCGGCGACCCCGCCGCCGCGCGACACCGTGTCGGCGATCCGGCGGCTGAACCGCATCGTCCGGTTCGCCAGGCCCGCGGCCGAGCCCGGCTGCCGGGAGGCGATCTCGTCGGCGATCCGGCGGAACGACACCCCGGGCGACACCGTGAGCAGCGTGAGCCCGCGGGCGCGGCAGAGCGCGATGACCTCGTCGGGGATCACGCCGATCTCGATGAGCCCGATGACGACGGCCGCCACGTTCTGCTGCGCCAGGGCGCCGAGGAAGACCGCCGCGCCGTCCGGCCGGTCGAGCCACAGGCCGCTGGTGAGCACCACGTCGCCCGTCGACAGGAACCGCGACGGGTCGGGCAGGTCGGTGATGTACGCGGCGGTCACCGGGCGGTCGAGCGCGTCCGGCTCGGCGGCCACCACGCTCAGCCCGAGGTCGGGTGCGGCCAGGAGGTCACGGACGTCCACTGCTCACCACCTGGTCCCGCTCGGCACCGGGACAGTGTACGAGCGGGGCGGCCCGGCCGGTTTCGCGGCAGGATGGCGACGTGACGTCAGCCCTCGACCCCAGCCGCCCCGACGTGCCGCGCCGCCTGCGCACGGCCATGTTCGTCGACTTCGACAACGTCTACATCGGCCTGCGCCGTCTGGACCCGGACGCCGCCGAGGCGTTCGCGACCGACCCCGGCCACTGGCTCGCCGAGCTGGAGAGCGGCACCGACGCGGACGGCGACTTCACCCGCCGGTTCCTGGTGCGCGCCTGCTACCTCAACCCCTCGGTCTTCAGCCGGTTCCGCCCGAACTTCACGCGCGCCGGCTTCCAGGTCGTCGACTGCCCGTCGCTGACCCAGCAGGGCAAGAGCAGCGCCGACATCAACCTCGTGCTGGACGCCGTCGACGCGCTGGACGCCGACACCCGGTACGACGAGTTCGTCATCGTCTCCGCCGACGCCGACTTCACGCCGCTCGTGCAGCGGTGCCGCGCCGCCGACCGCAGGGTCACGATCATCACCGCGAGCCCGGCGGCCAGCGCGTACCGGGCCGTCGCGGACACGGTCATCACCGCCGACGACCTGGCGGAGCTGGTGACGGCCGGGCAGGGCGCGGCCGAGGCCGCGGACGTGCCGCCGGGTCCCGAGTCCGAGCCGGCGGCGACCGGGCCGGAGCCGAGCGCCCCGACGGCACCGGAGCCCGCCCGCGAGGGGTCCGGGTCCCGCGGCGGCGCCCGCCGCGAGGACCAGCCGGCCGCGGCCACGGGCTCCGCCGGCTCGCTCGCCGCGCGCCGCGCCGTGCTGCAGCGGGTCCGGTCCGCCGACCGCCCCGTCCCGACCGGCGCCGTGGCGCAGGCCGCGCAGAAGGCCGACCCCACGCTCCCGAGCACCCGCTGGGCCGGCACCGGCGGCTTCCTGCCGTGGCTCGCCGCGGCCGTCCCGGAGCTCGGCGTCGCCGCGCGGCCGTCACCGGGGTACGTGTGGGACCCGAAGCGGTTCGGCGAGGCCGACCTGCCCGGCGCCGCGGCACCGGGCACGGACTCGTCCGCGCTGCAGCGCCAGGTCGTGGCGGTCACCGACACCCCCGGGCTGAGCCGGGACAACTACCGCGTCCTGCTCACGGCCCTCGCCGACGACGTCCGGGCGCACCCGTTCGAGCGCACGGCGACCGCCCGCCGGGTCCGCGACGCCTGCCAGGCGGCCGGCGCGGCCGTGGGCCGGTCGACCGTGAACACCGTGATCTCGGGCGTGCTGTACGTCGGGCTCGAGCTCGACGACTCGGTCACCGCGGTCGACGTGGCCGAGGCCTGGGCGGACAACGTCGTCGGGCTCTGCCGCGGCGCGCGCATGGAGCTGACCGAGGCCGACGAGGTCGCGATCGACGACTGGGTCGGCGGGGGCCTGCTGGACGACCTGGAGGACTGAGCCGCCCGGGCGGGACCCGCCTCCGCGCGCCTCCGCCCCGCCTACGCCTTCCGGCCCCGCCCACCACGATCACCGGCGGCGGGGCCGGGAGGCGTAGGCGGCGTCGGCCCGGCCGCGCGGCGCGGCTCAACCCGCCCGCCGCGCCGGCCGATGGGACGGTGTGCCGTTCCGCCGCCGCGACCGACCCCCGCCGGGCTGGTCCCCGTCGTCCGACCCGCGCGCGTGGTCGCCGGCCCCGGCGCCGCTGCCAGCGCGGCGGCGCCGGCGCGCCGCGACCGTGCTGCCCTGGCTGGTCGTGCTCACGGTCGCGGCCGTCTACGGGACCCGGTGGCTGCCGGCGCTCGGCGTCGAGGCCCCGTGGCTCGCGCTCGTCGCGGCGTCCGCGCGCGACCACCCGCGCCCGGGCGTCGAGGAGGCGGACGGACGGCTCGCCCCCGCCGTCGTCCCCGCGACGCCGGCGACGTCCTACGCGTTCCTCGCGACCCAGCGGGACAGCACCGGCGCCACGGTCCCCGTGACGTGGTCGCCCTGCCGCCCGATCCACGTCGTCGTCGACCCGACCGGGGCACCCGCGGACTTCGCCGCCCAGGTGCAGGCGGCCACGGCCGAGCTCGCCGCGGCGACCGGACTGACGTTCGTCGACGACGGCGTGGTCGCGGAGCCCGCCGACCCCGACCGGTACGCGTTCCTCCCCGACCGGTACGGCGACCGGTGGGCGCCGGTGCTGGTCCGGTTCGCCGACGCGGCGACCGTGCCGTCGCTGGCCGGCGACGTCGTGGGGGTGGGCGGCCCGCAGTCGGTGACCGACGCGCGCGGCCGGACGTCCGACGTGACCGGCGTGGTCTACCTGGACACGGACCTGCTCCGGCCAGGCCTGACCGCGACGCCGTGGCCCGCGGTGCTGCGGCACGAGCTCGCCCACCTCGTCGGCCTCGACCACGTCGACGACCCCACCCAGCTGATGAACCCCGTCGCGACGGTCTCGACGTTCCAGGCGGGCGACCTGGCGGGCCTCGCGGCGCTCGGCCAGGGCGCGTGCGCCCCGGGCGTCTGACCCCGGCGTACGGGCCGCCCGCTCAGCCCGGGTGCCGCCGCGCCGCGCGCGCGATCAGCCTGCGGAGGTCCGCCACCGGCACCACCGTGCGGTCGTCCACCCGCTCCGCCAGCCGCTGCTCCACCCACGCGCGCAGCAGTGCGGTGACCTTCACGCCCTCCTCGTCGGCCACCGCGCGCGCGGCGTCCAGGGTGGTCTGCGGCAGCCGGATCGTGATGCCGACCATGCGGCCCTCGCCGGGCTCGACGGGCTCGACGGGCTCCGCCGACGCGAGCTCCGCGCTCGTGTCGGTGCGGTCGTAGTGCCGGCGCAGGCGCCGGACGCTCTCGGTCATCGTGCCGTCTCCTTCCGTCGGAGCGCGCGCCGCTCGGCGGGCGTGAGGTCCCGGGCGGTCACGACCGCGGCCGCACCGTCTCGCCCGGGGGCGAGCACGACCAGGAGCGGACGGCCACCCCGGGTGCGGCCGTACACGAGGGCGGTGCCGGAGCGACCCCGGGCCTGCCAGTACCGCCCGCCCAGCACGTCCTCGACGTCCTGCCGCGCGACCGCGTGCCGGGCGATGTGGTCCTCGGCGTCCCGGGTCCACGCCAGCTCCACGATCGTCCACCGAATGTAACGCACGTTGTCGTGCACGCCCACCCCCATCCGAGAGGGGCGACCGTACGGATCCGCGGAACCGGGCCGCGGACGAGCCGCGCACGTCCTGGGGACGCCGCAGGTGACGGACGCCTGTGGTCGTCCCGGCGCACGCCCGGGGCGCGGGTCCGCCCGAGGCGCGCGTGCACCGCGGACCGCCGCGCGAAGCCCGTCAGCCCCGGGTCGGCGCGGCGGCCAGGGCCGGGTTGTCGATCCCCGCGACCAGGGCCGCGGCGTGCTCCGCCGCCCCCGGCTGCCCGAGCGCCGCGCGGTGCAGGCCCGCCCGGGCCACGAGCTCGCGCATCCCCCGGCGCGCGGCGAACCCCTCCAGCTCGTCGACCCACGCCGCCGTCCCGGGCACCTCGCGCGGCACCGCGAACCCGCACAGCGCGTCCAGGCAGTGCGCCTCCACCCAGTCGTGCGCGTCGCGCTGCCGGCGGCAGGCACCGGGCGCCGCCGTCAGCAGGTCGAGCGCGGCGGCGTCGTCGCCGCGGGCCGCCGCGAGCAGGCCGCGCCCGCGCAGCGCGTAGCCCTCCCAGCAGGGGTCGCCGACCTGGCAGGCCAGCGCGTACGCGCCCTCGAACCCCGCCTCGGCGCCGGCGAGGTCGCCCGCCCGGAGCAGCACCTCCGCACGCTGCGACCGCGGGAAGGGCAGGAACGACGTCCAGCCGAGGTCCTGCGCGACGGCGCACGCGCGGTCCAGGGCCGCGAGCGCCGGACCCGGCTCGTCGCGCAGCACCCGCAGGCGGCCGAGGGCGGTCAGCGCGTACGCCTCGGCGCGCAGGTCGCCCGCCGACCGCGCGTCCTCGGTCGCCTCCGCGAGGGTCGCCGCAGCCCCGGCGTAGTCGGCCTGGTCGCTGCGGCCGATGCCGTCGAACACCCCGACCCAGGCCCGCAACCGGGCGTCGTCGCCGCCCAGCTCCCGCGACCGGCGGAACCACATCCCGGCGCGCGGGTACCGCCCGCGCAGCGTCTCGACGTGCCCGAGCTCGAGCGCGGCGCGCGCGGCCACGTCCGCGGACCCGCTGCGCCGCGCCGCGACGAGCGCCTGGTGCAGGACCGCGACCGCCTCCTCGTCGCTCCCGCGGACGCCGTGCACCAGGACCCGGCCGAGCGCGCCCAGGGCGGTCGCGAGCCGCGCGTCCTCGCCGAGGTCCCGGGCCCCGTCCACACCGGCGCGCAGCAGGTCGATCGCGCGCTCGTACGCCCCGACGTGCGCGGCACCCTCGCCGCCCTCGACGGCGGCGTCGACCGCGGCGGGCGTGCCGGACGCGATCGACCCCGTCCCGCCCCGCCGCCCGCCGGGACCCGCGACCCGCGTCCCCGGGCCGGCGAGGTCGCGCGAGCGCAGCGCCGCCGCCAGGCTCGGCGAGGGCTCGACCCCGAGCTCGCGCCGGAACAGCGCCCGGCACTCGGCCACCCGCCGCTCGGCGCCCGCCCGGTCCCCCGCCGCGACGAGCGCGCGGGCCCACAGCTCGTGCCCGCGCTCCGCCAGCGGCTCGGCCGCGACCAGCCGCGCCGCGAGGTCGACGGCCCCCGCCGCGTCCCCCCGGGCCAGCCGGGCGTGCGCGGCCTCGTGCAGGATCGCCGCGGTCAGACCGGCGACCCGCTCGCGCTCCGCGGCGAGCCACAGCTCGAGCGCGGCGCTGCCCCGCGGGGTCAGCCCCTCGAGCAGCCCGCCGCCGAACCCGGGGAGCGCGAGGGCGTCCGCCCACGCCCCCGACGCGAGCACCCGGACGTCGACGACCGTGCCGGGCCGCAGGTCCAGCACGAGCGGGTCCCCGCCCACGTCCGCGAGACCGTCGAGCGCGCGCCGGAGCTGCGACAGGTTCCACCGCAGCGCCGCCCCGGGGTCGTCCGCGTCCCCGACCAGCAGGCCGGTCAGCCTGCTCCGCGGCACCCCGCGGCCGGCCAGCACCAGGTAGGCGAGCAGCAGCCACGCCTTGCTCCCGCGCGGGCCCGGTGGCGCGGGCGGGTGCGGCTCGGCCCGCCGGATCGCCGGCGGGCCGAGCAGGGCGACCGCCCCCGGGGTCAGCCCGCCTCGCCCGCGATGTTCACGAGCCACATCGTGCCGAACTTGTCCGCCACCATCCCGAACGCGTCGCCCCACGGCGCCGTGGCCAGGGGCTCGACCACGTTCCCGCCGTCGGCCAGCTTGTCCCAGTACCCGCGCAGCTCGGCCTCCGAGTCCGCGCCGCCGCTGAGCGAGACCGAGAAGTTGTCGCCCGGGGTGTACGGCATGGCGTTCGGGGTGTCCGACGCCATGAGCACGAGACCGCCGGGCGTCTCGAGCTGGGAGTGCATGACCTTGTCCTTCTCGGCCGGGTCGTCGCTGGCCTGGAAGTCCCCGAAGGTGCTGACGGTGAGCTCGCCGCCGAACACGGACCGGTAGAACTCCATGGCCTCGCGGGCCGTGTCACGGAAGCCGAGGTACGGGTTGAGGCGCGTGGGCATGGCTGGCTCCTGTCCGGGACGACGACATGGTGTGACCTGTCTCACAGTGCCGCCGTCGTCTCGCCGCCGTCAAGACGCGCCGGCGCCCGTCCGGCGCGCGGTCAGCAGCAGGTACTCCCAGTCCAGCGACCTCCCCCCGCCGCGGCCGCCCCGCGCGGCATCCCGAGCGGCGTCCCGGGCCAGCGCGACCAGGTCGGCGTCGAGCGCGGCCGTGCGGTCCGCGTCGTCCGCGACCGCCCGGTACGCGGCGATGGTCGGGCCGTACCGGCTCGCGAAGTAGTCCCGGAACGCCTCCGGCGTGCCGAACGCCTCGACGGTCAGCGACCGGCGCTCGACCCGGACGTCCTCGACCCCGGCGCCGAGCAGGCCGCGCACGTGCGCCTCGTCGCCCCACAGCGGCGGCGGCTGGACGCCCGGCGGCGGCGCCGGCAGGTAGGGCTTCATGGTCGCGAACAGCCGCCCGATGAACCCGGTCGGCGTCCACGCGACCAGCCCCACCCGGCCGCCGGGCCGGCACACCCGCAGCAGCTCCGCGGCGGCGACCTCGTGCCGCGGGGCGAACATCACCCCGATGCACGACGTCACGACGTCGAACGCCCCGGCCGGGAACGGCAGCGCCTCGGCATCCGCCTCCCGCCAGTCCAGCGCGATCCCCCGCGCCTCCGCCGCGCGGCGCCCCGCGTCGAGCAGCTCGGGCGTCAGGTCCGACGCCACCACCCGGCCCCCGGCGAGCGCCGCGGGCACGGCCGCGTTCCCCGTCCCGGCGGCCACGTCGAGCACCCGCTCCCCGGGACGCACGCCCACCGCGTCGACCAGCACCGGCCCCAGCCCGCCGACCACCTCGGCCGCGAGCGCCGGGTAGTCGCCCAGCGCCCACATCGCGCGGTGCCGCTGCTTCAGGGCCGTCGCGGCCGCGTCGTCCGTCGCGCGCGCTCCCCCGACGATCGTCATCATCTCGTCCACCTGCTCCTCGCCCTGGGGCCCGGCCCTCCTGCCGGTGCCCGGATGCGGACCACGGAACCCCCGCGGCGTGTGCGCGGGCGTGTGACGCCGCGACAGACCCACCCGCCGACCCGCCCGCCGGCTCACACGGCGCGCACAGCACCCGCACCGGGAGGCCCTGGACCGCCTCCGTAGACCTGTCCGCATGACCCGAAACCCCCGCACCCGGCCCGACGGCGCACCCGCCGGCCGGCCCCCGCGCCGCCGCCGGCTCCGCCGGTCCCTGCTGGTCTCGACTCTGGTCCTGCTGCTCGCCGTCGGCGGCGGGTCGGCCTGGGCCCTCGACCGGTTCGTCATCGACCACGTGGAGATCGCCGACGTCCAGGCGTACGAGGCCGCGCAGAACGGCACGACGGCCGACGCCGCGGCGACCGACGCGGGCGCCGACGCCGACGCGACCGTCACGGGCACCACCTACGAGTCCGACGACGCGAGCATCAGCATCTCCACGGTCGTGACCGGCAGCGGTGACGACCAGGTCACGTACTACGTCGCCGACGTGACCCTGTCGGACGCCACCGTGCTCCGCTCGGCCTTCGCGAACAACCAGTTCGGCACCAACATCACCGAGACGACGTCCGCGATCGCGGAGGACAACGACGCGGTGTTCGCGATCAACGGCGACTACTACGGGTTCCGGGACACGGGCATCGTGATCCGGAACGGCGTCGTCTACCGCGACGAGGGCGCCCGCGAGGGGCTGGCCTTCTACACGGACGGCCACGTCGAGGTCTACGACGAGACCGCCACGACGGCCGACGCGCTGGTGGCGGACGGGGTGTGGAACACCCTGTCGTTCGGGCCGGCGCTCGTCTCCGGCGGCGAGGTCGTCGACGGCATCGAGGACGTCGAGGTCGACACCAACGTCGGCAACCACTCGATCCAGGGCGACCAGCCGCGGACCGCCGTCGGCGTGGTCGACGACAACCACCTGGTGTTCGTGGTCGTGGACGGCCGGTCCCCCGGGTACTCCGCCGGCGTCGACATGACCGGGCTCGCCGAGATCATGCAGTCCCTCGGGGCCACCACCGCGTACAACATCGACGGCGGCGGCTCCTCGACGATGTACTTCGACGGCTCCCTCGTGAACGACCCGCTCGGCACGGGCACCGAGCGCGGCACCTCCGACATCCTGTACATCGGGGGCTGAGCCGTGATCGTCCTGGTCCCGGCCTACGAGCCCGACGAGCGCCTGGTGCGGCTGGTCGGCGACCTGCGGGCCTCCGCCCCCGGCGTACGCGTGCTGGTGGTCGACGACGGCTCCGGGCCGGCGTCCCGCGCCCTGTTCGACCGGGTCCGCGCACAGGGCTGCACGGTGCTGACCCACCCGGGCAACCGCGGGAAGGGCTGCGCGCTCAAGACCGGGTTCGCCCACGCCGAGCGGCACCACCCCGGCGAGCCGGTCGTGTGCGCCGACAGCGACGGCCAGCACTCGGTCGCCGACGTGCTCCGAGTGGCCGCCGCGTTGGACGCCCAGCCCGCCGACCGGCCCGCGACCGTGCTGGGCGTGCGGGCGTTCACCGGGCGGGTCCCGGCACGGTCGGTGCTCGGCAACCGGGTCACCGCCCGGGTGTTCCACCTCGCCACCGGGCTGCGGCTCCGCGACACCCAGACCGGCCTGCGCGGCTACCCGGCCGCGCTGCTGCCCTGGCTGCGGACCGTGCGCGGCGAGCGCTTCGAGTACGAGCAGAACCTGCTGCTGCGCGCCGCCGCCGAGGGGCAGCCGGTCGAGGAGGTCGAGATCGCCACCATCTACCTGGAGGGCAATGCGTCCTCGCACTTCCGGCCGCTCGCCGACTCGGCGCGGGTGCTCGCGCCGCTGCTGCTGTTCTCGCTGTCGTCGCTGTCGGCGTTCGCGGTCGACACCGTGGCGCTGCTGGCGCTGCACGCGGCGACGGGGTCGCTGGCGACCTCGGTGCTCGGGGCGCGCGTCCTGAGCGCGGGGGTGAACTTCGCGGTGAACCGGGAGCTGGTGTTCGGGCGCGCCGGCCGGAGCGGACCGGACGGCTGCCGCGCGACCCCCCGCGCGCCGTGGGGCCGGGCCGCCGCGCGGTACGCGACGCTCGCCGTCCTCCTGCTCGGCGCGAGCTACCTGCTCCTGGCGGCGCTCACGGCCCTCGGCATCGGCCTGCTGCCGGCGAAGGTCGCCACCGAGGCGGCGCTGTACCTCGTGAGCTTCCAGGTCCAGCGCCGGTTTGTGTTCGCCGGCGGCGGTCGTCCGCCTGCCTCGGACGGGGTCGGCCGGTCCCCCGGCGCCGAGGAGCAGGCACCCGCGCCGACCTGCGGCGTCGCGCTACAGTCCGCGCGTGCCCATCGAGCAGACCCTCGCGCGGGCGGAGCACCTGCTCGCGACCGGTGACCCGCACGGCGCGCGCGTGCGCCTGCGCAGCCTCGTCGAGCACGCCCCGCGGCGGCTCGACGTGCGCGAGCGGCTGTCAGAGGTCCACCGGACGCTCGGCGAGCCCCAGGAAGCGGGACGCTGGGGCTACCTGTCCGAGCGGACGACCCCCGAGGAGATCCGGGCGTTCGAGCGGGCGCACCGCGGCGACGCCCGTCACATGGCGCGTGCTCTGCGGTGGGAGGGGGCCGAGGACGGCACCGGTTCCGCGTTCGCCGAGCAGCGTCTACGGGAGCTGCGCGCCCGCGCGGAGGAGCTGGCCGGCGAGCCCTGGGCCTGGCGCCGCCCGCGGCCCGACCCGCAGCCGGTGCCGTGGTGGGGCGACCTCCTCGCGGTGGCGGTCCTGGGCGTCCTGCTGACGTTCCTCGTCGTCGGCGCGATCACCGTGGTCCGCTGGCTGGTCGGCCTCGTCCTCTGAGCGGCTCGGCAGCCCTCGTCACACCCCGAGCAGCCGCCGCGCCACCGCCCGCGCCGCGCGCCGGCCCGACGCGATCGCGCCCTGCTGCGACGGCGTGTCCCGGTGGTCGCCGCACACGTACAGCCCGTCGCCCAGGTCGACCGGCTGCCGCACCCGGAGCGGCGGCGTCGCCGCGGGGAGCGCGTGCGCGATCTCGTGCGTCGCGAGCTCGCGCCAGCCCCGCGGGTCGACGCCGAGCATCTCCCCCGCCTGGCGCCGCACCTCGGCCGGGTCGGGGCGGGCAGCGGCGTCCCACGGGCCCGACGGCAGCACCGAGGTCGCCTGCACCAGCTGGGCGCCCGCCGGCGCGTACGACGGGGCGGCCGCGGAGATCAGCGCCGCGTCCACCACCGGCCCGCGCCGCCGTCCGTCGACCACGACCGCGTCGACCCGCGGGATGCCCTCGGCCGCCCACCAGGTCGTCGTGAGGCCACGCATCGGCGGCGCCTCGACCCCGGCGAGGTCGGCCGCCGTGACCGGGTCCGCCGCGACGACCACCGCCCGCGCCCGCACCCGGCTGCCCTCGACCTGCACCGCCCGGCCGCCGTCGACCCGCTCGACGGCCGCGACCCGGGCGCCGGTCGTCACGTGCGGCAGGCCCTCCGCGAGCAGCGCGGGCAGCGCCCCGGCTCCCCCGGCCGGCAGCCCCGGCGTCCCTCGCAGCATCGACCGCACCACCAGCCGGGCGAAGGTCGCCGACGTCGCCCCGGACTCGTCGGCCAGCACCCCCGCGAGGAACGGCTCCAGCACCTCGTGCCGCAGCCGCCCGTCGACCCCGGCCGCGGTCAGCGACTCCGCGAGCGTGGTGTCCGGCCCGTCCTCCAGCGCGCGGACGGGTCCGAGCGCCGGGGCCGCCCAGCGCGCGAGCGCCGCGAGCTCCCCGACCCGGACGTAGCCGCTGCCGAGCGTCTCGGGCAGCCGCGCCGGCGCGCGCCGCGGGTCCGCGAGCACCGCCAGGCCGTCGTCCCGCCGCACGGCGACGCCGGGGAGGAACGGCTGCAGCCGGAGGGCGTCGACGTCGACCACCTCCCGGAGCGCCGGGTAGGCGGGGTTGATGACCTGGAACCCGCGGTCGAGGGTGAACCCGTCGACCTGCTCGCAGCGCACCCGGCCGCCCACGGCCGGCCCCGCCTCGAGCACCCGGACGTCCAGCCCGCGCGCGTGCAGGGTCCGTGCGCAGGTCAACCCGGCCAACCCGGCCCCGACCACCACGACGTCGCAGTCCATGCGCCGGAGCCTAGGGGCGGGGTGCGCGCGGCGCCCGGCGGGGCGTCACACCGGGTCGATCCCGGACGCCACG
This sequence comes from Cellulomonas sp. GbtcB1, assembly GCF_019091725.1. NCBI lineage: Bacteria > Bacillati > Actinomycetota > Actinomycetes > Micrococcales > Cellulomonadaceae > Cellulomonas > Cellulomonas sp. GbtcB1. Next base: position 12,960 of record NZ_JAGXJG010000031.1, read on the forward strand.
GCCAGCAGCTCGTCGATGACCGCCACCACCGCCGGTCCGGGCTCGCGCCGGGTCGCGCGGTGCCGGGCGACCAGCCGCCGCGACCCGAGCCCCGGAACGGTCGCCACCGTGACGCCGTCCGGCAGCTCGCCCTGCAGCGCGAGCGCCGGCAGCAGCGCGACCCCCTGGCCCGCCGCCACGAGCGCGAGCGCGACGTCGAAGTCGTAGTACAGGTGCCGCGAGGTGACCGGTCCGAGGGCCGCCGTCACCCGGCCCATCGCGCGGGCCGCCGCCGTCTGCGGCTCGGCCGCCAACCAGGTCACCCCGGCGAGGTCGGACAGCTGCGTGGGCGTCGCGACCGACCCGGGCAGCACCAGCCGCCACGGCTCCTCCAGCAGCACCACGTCGCGCTGCCCCCGAGGGACGTGCGTGTCCGCGTCCTCGTCCCGCTCCAGCAGCACGATGTCCGCGTCCCCCTCCCGGAGCCGGCGCATCGACTCGCCCTGCTCGCGCTCCTCGATCAGCAGCTCGATGCCGGGGTGGTGCTCGGCGACGACGGCGAACGCCGGGGCGATCACGGCGCGGATGGCGGTCTGGAACGCCGCGACGGTCACCCGGCCGGAGAGCTCACCGCCGAGCTCCGCGAGCGACTTCCGCGCCTCGACGAGCTCCGACTCGATGCGCTCGGCGGCCTCCGCGAGGATCCGGCCGGCGGCCGTCAGGGTCGCGCCGCGGGGGTTGCGGTCGAGCACCGCGACCCCCTCCTCCGACTCCAGCCGGGCGATCTGCTGGGACACCGCGGAGGGCGTCACGTGCAGCAGATCGGCGGCGGCGAGCACGCCGCCGGCACGGTGCACGGCGAGCAGGACGGCGAGGCGGCGCGGGTCGGTCGGCACCGTTTCATCCTAATTCAGTTCTGCTGCACCCCTGTCGCAACATCATTCGATTGTGCTGAACCCGATCTGGCCGCATGATTCTGCTGCCGGCGAACCGCGGGACCCCGCGCGGCCGGCCCTCCACCCACCCCTCTGCCTTGCCAGGAGTACGCCCGTGTCCGCTCTCGTCACCGCGCTCGGCTGGGTCGGCGCGGTCACGTGCCTCGTCGCCTACGTCCTCGTCACCCGCGGGAAGTGGGCGCCCACGTCCGGGCGCTACCAGCTCGCGAACGTCGTGTCCGGCCTCTTCATGGGCCTGGTCGCCGCGAGCAGCGGGGTGTGGCCGTCGGTGGTCACCAACGCGGTGTGGGCCGTGGTCGGCGCGCACGCCGTCTCCGTGGTGCTGAAGGCCCGGCGGCAGCGGCAGCGCGAGGCCGTGGAGCGCGCGGCGGCCCAGGTCGTCGAGGTGCCGGCCGTGGCGGTCGAGCCGGTGCCCGCCCGCGTGGTCGACCTCGCGGCCTGACGCCTGGTCGGGCCCGCTCGGTCAGACGTCCAGCACCCGCAGCCGGACCCGCACGGACCCGCCGACCTCCAGGCCCTCCGCTGCCCGCACCGCCTTCTTGATCGGCAGCGAGTAGGCCCGCTTCCCACCGTCCGGGAAGATCGACGTCCGCCAGGTGGTCCCGCCGACGGTCACCTCGACCCGCAGCGACCCGAACCCGCGCGCGAACGCGCCGGCCCGCTCGAGGATCTCGTCGGACGCGTCCTCCGGCACGCTGACGAAGGTCCAGCGCTCGGCGCGCCGCGCCTCCCACAGCCAGAGCGGAGCCTCGAAGTCGAAGGTCATGCCCCGATGCTGCCGCACCCCGCCGACACGCGCGCCGTTCAGTCCGGCTGCAGGTCGAACGCCCCCGCCAAAGCTCGGGTGAGCAGGTGCTCCTGGGTGGGGAGCAGGGCGCCGACCTCCCGACCGAGCAGCTCGACGGGGATCGTCGTGACGTTGTCGCAGGACACCACGCACGCCTGGTCGAGGCCGTTCTCCGGACCCACGGGCACCTCGGTCGTGAGGCCACGTACCCGTGAGGTGATCGGAGCCACGGTCACGTGGCGCAGGAACGGGCGCACGGGCTCGCGGGTGAGCACGAGGACAGGCCTCGTCTTGTCCAGCGACGCGAGATGGATCGCCCGCATCAGTCGAGGTCCAGCGGCTGACGAGCCGCCCACGCCGCGAGCGGGGCCAGGTCGTCCGGCGCCGGGTCGCCGCGCAGGACCGCGACGTCGCGTTCGGTCTCCATGCGCCGGATCTCCCGGGCCAGCGCGCGTTCGACGATCGACGCGCGGCTCCGCACCCGCCCGGATGCGACGAGGGCGTCGACGACCTGGACCATCTCGTCCGGCAGCCTGACCGCGATCTGCGTGCTCATCCCACCATGGTATTCACGGTGGGATGCATGCGGAACCCCGTCCCCGAGATCGGTGGATCACGGCACCGTGTGCCCCGCTGCGCGGTACAGCTCGTACCACTCGGCCCGCGTCAGCGGCACCTCGGACCCCGCCGCCGACTCGGTCACCCGCGACGGCGTCGTCGTCCCGAGCACGACCTGCATCTGCGCGGGGTGCCGGGTGATCCAGGCGACCGCGATGCCGGTCGGTGTCACGCCGTACTTCTCGGCGAGCCGGTCGATCGCCGCGTTCAGCTCGCCGTAGGTCTCCCGGTCCTCCAGGAACACCCCGTCGAAGAACCCCTTCTGGAACGGCGACCACGCCTGCACGGTGATGTCGTGCAGCCGGCAGTAGTCGAGCAGGCCGTTGTCCCGCGAGATCGACTGGTCGAGTGCCGCCATGTTCGCGGCCACGCCCTGCGCGATCAGCGGCGCGTGCGTGATGCTCAGCTGCAGCTGGTTGACCACGAGCGGCTGCTGCACCGACTTCTTCAGCAGCTCGATCTGCTGCGGCGTGTGGTTGGAGACGCCGAACGCGCGCACCTTGCCGGCGGCGGAGAGCTCGTCGAACGCGCGGGCGACCTCGTCCGGCTCGACCAGGGCGTCCGGGCGGTGCAGCAGCAGGATGTCGACGTGGTCGGTGCGCAGCGCGCGCAGCGATCCCTCGACCGAGGACACGATCTCCTCGTACGAGAAGTCGAAGTACGGGCCGTCCTTGATGATCCCGGCCTTGGTCTGGATGACGAACTCGTCGCGCTGCGACGGCGTCAGGTCGAGCGCCTCGGCGAACCGCGCCTCGCAGCCGTGCTTCTCGTCCCCGTAGACGGCGGCGTGGTCGACGAACGCGATCCCCGCGTCGCGGGCCGCGCGGATCAGCTCCCGGACCTCGTCGTCGGACTTCTGCTGGATGCGCATCAGGCCGAGGACCACGTTCGGGGCGAGGATGTCGGTGCCGGGCAGGGTGAAGGTCTTCATGCTGGTCCTTCGGGTCGACGGTGACGTGCGCCCGGTGACCGGGGCGCGCCACCGACTCTACGAGCGCCGCCCGCACCGCCGCGCGTCAAGCCGGCGGGTCCCCGACGGCGCGGGCCCGCCGGCGGGCGAGCAGCGCGCCGAGCGCCCCGCCCCACAGCGCGCACCCGAGCCCGAGCGCGACGATCCCGGCGACGGACGGGCGCGGGCTCGGCACCAGTGCGTCGCCGCTCAGCGGCGCATAGGCGAACCAGGCGACGACGGGGCGGGTCAGCAACCACACGCCGACCACCGTCAGCACGACGCCCGCGACGGCGACCAGCCACGGCAGCGTGGCCGCGGCGCGCGACCGCTCCCCCGCCACCTCAGCGCACCTCGACGCGGAGCCGCAGCTCCACCTCGTCGCCGAGGTCCACGCCCTCGGCCCGGCGCACGGCGGTCTTGATCGGCACGAGGTACCCGCCGTCCTTGGGGAACAGCGACGTCTCCCACCGGGTCCGGCCGAGCGTCACGGCGACCGGGATGACGCCCCAGCCGTACGAGACCAGCGACGACGCCGCCCGCAGCTCGTCCGCCTCGGGACCGGGGACGGCCACGTAGTGGTACGGCGCCGGTCCGCGCCAGTGGACGATCTCGCCGCGGAACCGCAGGTCCATGGCGCCAGCGTACGAAAGGCCCCGCGGCCGCGCGCCGGGACCGCCCCGAAACCCCTTGCCTCCCCGCCGCGACCGGGAGAACGCTGGGAGGCGTCCCCGCCGCCGCACCAGCCGCAGCGCGAAGGAGCGCCCGCATGACCGCATCGGTGAGCACCCAGGACCTCGACAGCCTCCGGACCCGGTTCTCGGGCCGCCTCGTGCTGCCGGACGACCCCGAGTACGACACCCTCCGGGTGGTCGTGCTCGGCGGCGCCGACCCCCGTCCCGCCGTCATCGCACGACCGCTGGACGACGCCGACGTGGCCGCCGCGGTCGCGTTCGCCCGGGACGCCGGGCTGCCGCTGGCGGTCCGCAGCGGCGGGCACAGCGGAGCCGGCCACGGCACCGTCGACGACGGCCTCGTCGTCGACCTCCGGGACATGCGCGCGGTCGACGTCGACCCCGGGGGCCGCACCGCCTGGGTCGAGGCCGGCGCGACCGCCGGGGAGACCACGGCCGCGACCGCCGCGCACGGGCTCGCGGTGGGGTTCGGGGACACCGGGTCGGTCGGCGTCTCGGGGATCACGCTCGGTGGCGGGGTGGGGTTCCTGTCCCGCGCGCACGGGCTCACCGTCGACAACCTGCTGGCGGCGGACGTCGTGCTCGCCGACGGCCGGGTGGTGCGCGCGGACGCCGAGCAGCACCCGGAGCTGTTCTGGGCGCTGCGCGGCGGCGGCGGCAACCTCGGCGTCGTCACCCGGTTCCGGTTCCGGCCGCACCCGCTCGACGGGGTGACCGGCGGGATGCTGCTGCTGCCCGCGTCGGCGTCGGTCGTCGCGGGGTTCCTCGGCGCGCTACAGGCCGGGCCGGACGAGCTCACCGCGATCGTCAACGTGATGCCCTGCCCGCCGCTGCCGTTCGTCCCGGCCGAGCACCACGGTGCCCTCGCCGTCATGGCGCTGGTCTGCTGGTCCGGGCCGCCGGAGGCCGCCGACGCCGCGCTGGCGCCTGTCCGGGCGCTCGCCGAGCCGATCGCCGACCTGGTCCGGCCGGTCGCCTACCCGGAGCTGTTCCCGCCGGCCGACCCCGAGTACCACCCGACCGCGGTGGCCCGGACCCTGCTGCTGGACCACGTCGACCTGCCGCTCGCCGAGGCGGTGATCGACCGGCTGGGTGCGCTCGACGGCATGCGCGTCGTCCAGCTCCGCGCGCTGGGTGGCGCGATCGGGCGGGTGCCCGCGGACGCGACCGCGTTCGCGCACCGGTCGAGCCGGCTGATGGGCAACGTCGCCGCGTTCGTGACCGGACCGGGCGACCGGGCGGAGCGCACCGCGTGGGTCGAGGGCACCGCGGCGCTCCTCGACCAGTGCGACGCCGGCGCCTACGTGAACTTCCTCGGCGACGAGGGCCCGGAGCGGGTGCGCGCGGCGTACCCGGGCGCGACGTGGGACCGGCTCGCGGCGGCCAAGGCGGTCTACGACCCCGGCAACCTGTTCCGGCGGAACCAGAACGTGCCGCCGGCGGGGTGACCGCGGTGGCCGGGCACGGCACGATGCCGGGGTGACCTCGACGACGCTCACGCTGCGCCGGCTCAACCGGACCCTCCTGCGCCGGCAGCTGCTCGACGCGCGGGCCGAGGTCCCGGTCGCCGACGCGGTCGCCCGGCTGCTCGCCGTCCAGGCCCAGGAGCCGAACTGGGTGTTCGCCGGCCTGTGGTCCCGGGTCGCCGGCGTCGAGCGCGCGGACCTCGAGGCGGCGGTCGAGGCCCGGACCCTGGTCCGGGGGCCGCTGCTGCGCGGCACCCAGCACCTCGTCACCGCCGACGACTACGCGTGGCTCCGGCCGACCGTCGCGCCCGTGCTCGACCGCCTGGCGCGGTCGACGTACTACCGGCGGGAGACCGACGGGATCGACCCCGGGGAGCTCGTCGCGCTGGCCCGCGAGGTGCTCGGGACGGACCTGGTGCCGCGGAAGGATCTCGCCGCCGCGCTGGCCGCGCGCTGGCCCGGCCGCCGGGGAGCGGTGCTGGCCGCGGCGGTGGAGGCCCGGTCGCCGGTGGTGCACGGGCCCGCGACGTCGGCGTTCGGCTCGTGGTGGAGCCGGCGGTCGATCCGGGTCGCCGACGCGGGCGCGTGGCTGGGCCGTCCGGTGGGCGACGCGGACCCGGGCGCGCTGGTCCGCCGGTACCTCGCGGCCTTCGGCCCGGCGACGGTCATGGACGTGCAGGCGTACACCGGCCTGACCCGGCTGCGGCCGCTGACCGACGCGCTGCGCGACGACCCGGGTGCCGGGCTCCGCACGTACCGCGGCCCCGACGGCGCCGAGCTGCTCGACCTCGCGGACGCCGAGCTGGCCGACGAGGACGCCCCGGCGCCGGTGCGGTTCCTCGCGGCGTTCGACAACGCGGTCCTCGGCCACCGCGACCGCACGCGGCTGCTCCCCGAGGAGCACCGGACGACGGTCATACCCGGCTACTCGATGGTGCACGCCACGGTGCTGCTCGACGGGTTCGTCGCGGCGACCTGGACCGTGGCCGACGGCTCGCTCGCCGTGCACCCCCTGGTCCCGCTGCCCGCGGGCGTCGAGGACGAGGTGCTCGCGGAGGGCGCGCGGATGGCGGCGTTCCTCGACCTCGACGCCGACGGGGTCACGCTCGGCCGGTGACCCGCGGAGGCCGCACCGCCGGGTGCGCGGGCGGCGGCGGTGCCACCACGTACCCGCCCGCCGCGCTCCCGTACACCTCGAGCGAGCCCGGCCGGTGGTGCCACAGCCACGCGAGGTGCGCGCACACCACCGCGTCGAGCTCGTCCTCGACCCGGTCCAGGTCACCGGGCCCGGGCTCGGCGACGACGCCTCGGAGGTGCGCCCACCGGGGGCTCTCCGCGGCGCGCAGCCCCGGCACCGACTCCAGGTGCGCCACCAGCGCGGCGAACCCCGGCTGCCGCCGCTCCCGGGGACCCTTCTTGTAGTCCAGCCGGTAGGGCAGCCCGAACAGCGCGACCAGCGCCGGGTGCGGGTACACCTCGAGGCACACCGTGCGCCCGCCGCCGACCGGCGTCCCCGGGTCGGTCGCCCAGCCGAACCGCTCCGCCAACCGCCAGGCCCGCGGGTCCGCACCCCCGAACGTGCCGCGGTTGGCCGTGTGCGCCGAGGCCCCGTAGGCGCCGAACGCCCGGCCGATCGCCCGCTCCGCCTCGCGCTGGCCGGTGGCGTTCGGGACGACCAGCGGGGCGTCGACGCCGACGACCGCGACGGGCGCGTCGAGCCGGGCCAGCCACGCCGCGATCTCGTCGTCCGTGCGGCACGAGCCGGAGCCGAGCAGCCGGCCCGCGTCGTCGACCACCGCCAGGCCGGTCACTCCGGTGGACCACGCGAGGTCGAGGCCGACGTGCAGGGCGGGGGGCGTCACGCGCGCCAGTCTGCCCGGCCCCGCCGACCGGTGACGTCGACGGATGCCTGCCGGCACATGCCCAGGGCGATGCCGCCGGCGGCCACGAGCAGCGCCGCGAGCGCAGCCGTCGTGCCGGCCGGCCCGCCCGTCGCGGCCAGCGGGCCGGGCCTGCCGGCGTCGACGCCGGCAGCACCGTCCCGCTCCGCGGCCTCCGGCACCGCCGGCCCGGGCCCCTGGGGCGGCACAGAGCCGCCGGGGGCGGTCGATCCGGGTTCGGGCCCGAGCACGATCTCCGTCGGGTCCGGGTTCGGCAGCAGCCGCGCGCCGGTCCCGGCCGGTGCCGCGTCCGTCAGCTCCAGCAGCCCGTGCATGTCGATGCTGCCGTCGGCGGCGATCGTCGGGGCGACGGAGGTGTCGAGGTGGACGAACCAGTCGTCCCGCACCTCCACCCCGAGCGCGTTGACGCCGTCGAGGTAGTTGCTCGGATCCGTCCGGATGGTGTCGGCCTGCTCGCGGAGGCTGATCTGGTCGGCCCCGCGCGGGCCGACGGACAGGAAGCCGGTCACCCGGTAGTCGGTCACGGGGTGCGTCGTCGTGGACAGGGTCAGGTTGTTCTGCTCGTTGGCGTACGCCGTGACCCCCTGGACGGTGCCGTCCGGGCTCGAGTTGCTGGACACGCCCTGCGTCACGTTGCCGTAGGCCACGGAGCTCGTCAGCACGTTGCCCAGCGGGATGGACTCGCCGCCGAGCTTGAAGCCCTTCCCGCTCTGCGGCGAGACCTCCGCCGGGTCGTCCGTCAGGTAGCCGTTCCGGTAGGCCACCGAGTGCTCGATCGTCACCGACCCGTGCGGCCCGAGCGTGGACTTGGCGTACAGGTCGAACCCGTCGTCCACGTTGTGGTGCGCGATGCAGTACCGGAACACGTTGCCGTCGCCGACGGTCAGCTTGGCCGCGAACCCGTCCGCGTCGTTCCGCTCCGGGTCGACGTTGTGGTGCGAGACGCTCGACAGCACCAGGTTCCGCGCGGGCCACATCGACCGGGGCTCGGTGTCGTCGCCCGAGATCTGCAGGCCCGTGTTGCCGTTGTGGTGGGTGTGCAACCGCTCGACGACGTTGTCGTTGCCCATGACCGAGAACGCCTTCTGCCGCCCGCGGGCGCCGGTCACCTCGATGTCGTGGACGTGCCAGAAGTCGCCGCGGAGCACGAACCCGCCGTCGGGCGAGCCGGACAGGTCCACCAGGACGTGCTCGCCGGGCGCCGAGGTGAGCAGGATGCGGGCGTCGGGGTTCCCGTCGCGCCCTCGGGGGATCACCAGCGCCCGCTCCGGCCGGTAGGTGCCGCCGCGCAGCACGACCTGCTGCCCGGGCTGGGCGAAGGCGAGGGCGGTGGCGAGGTCGAGCGGGGCCGCACGGGTGCCCGCGCCGTCGGGCGACCCGGGCGGGCCGCCGGCCGCGACGTCCGCCTCCGCCGCGGGCGCCACGTGCAGGGCGTCACCGGCCACCCCGTAGCGCCGCACCTCGAGGTCGACGGACAGCGGCACCGGCTCGGTGGAGGCGAGCCGGACGCCCTCGTCGAGCTCCTGCTCCGCCTCCGGCGCGGGTTCGAGGACGGCGGTGAGGCGGGAGTGCCCGTCCGGCAGGTGCAGCGGCACGCGGGCCGGGACGCCGGGCGCGACCGGCACCGGGCCGCCGAGCACGGCCCCGGAGGCGTCGCGCACGTGCACCGCCCCGCGGACGTTCGCCGTGAACCCCGGCGCGTAGTCCCGGGACGGCGTGGTGGTGGCCGAGTCCAGCGCCAGCGCCGGCTCCAGGAGGGTGGCCGGGCGCGAGACCGCCGGGTCGTCGTCGTCCGGGTGCACGGTCGTCAGGCTGAGGTCCGTCACGGTCACCTGGATCTTGCGCCCCGCGAACACCCCGACGGTCATCGCGTCGTCGGTCTGCTGCAGCAGCATCGCCGGGTCGTACGCGATCACCTGCCGGTCGACCTCGTCGCCCAGCCAGGCGTGGAAGCCGGTGTTCGAGCGCCGCAGCGTGAGCGTGAAGGTGTCTCCGGTCAGGATCTTGGGCGGGTTGGCGTTCTGCTCGGTGACCAGGTCGGAGCGGAACCCCCAGTCGAACGCGGCGGAGTCCCGCACGGATCGGCCGGTGGACGCGACGTCGGGCGCCTCGGTGTAGCCGGAGACGAACCGCCCACCGGCCGTGCCGTACCGGAACTGCCCGGTCTCCGGGTCGGTCTGCCGGGCGAACGCGGCCGCCGCGGAGTTGAAGTAGCGCGCGCCCTTGCTGCCCGGCACGAACGTGTCGAGGGCGATCACGCCGTACCCGCTCTGGTTGTCGACCGCGGAGGCGTCGTCGACGTGGAACGTCGCGGTCAGCGTGAAGTTCTCCGTCGCCGGGTCGATCTCGGTGTAGTGGTAGACGAACCCGTCCTCCGACTCGGCGATCTTCCCGTCCACCGACGTCAGGCGCACCGACCCGTCGTCGAGGACCTCGACCGAGCCGGCGCTGGCGCCGGACCCGGAGACGTTCCCGACGAAGGCCGACCGCCAGGTGCGCTCGGCGGGCGGACCCGGGGGCAGGTCGGGGTCCGAGGCCGGAGCCGGGGCGGGCGCGGTCGTCTCGGGCGCCGGCGCCGCGGAGGCGGCCGGCGCGCACGCGAGCGCGGACGCGAGCACCGCGGCTCCGAGGACGAGCGGGGTGGGGCGAGGACGGGCGCGCACACGTGCTCCTTCGACGTCGTCGTCGTGCAGGGAGCCGGTGTGCGGCGACCCCGCCGAAGTCAGCGGGAAACCGGTTCCTGGGAACGTAGCGACAGCGACGGTCGGCCGTCAACGCGGATGTGGCCCGGACCGGCACGCGCCGCGGGCGGACCCGCGCGCCCACCGGTCGACCGGCCTGCGACACTCCCGTGCATGACCGACCAGATCGTTCCCGGCGTCCTCGCCGACCTCGTCGCCGACCGCCCGTGGCTGCTGGTCCTCGTCGTCGGCGCGGTGGCGCTCGTGCTGCGGCTGCTCGGGCGGGCGGGGGCGCCGCGGGCGCGCCGGGGCGACGTGTGGTTCGCGATGGTGCCGTACCGCGACGGCACGGGTGCGAAGGACCGCCCGGTGGTGGTGCTGTCGTCGCGCGGGCGGCGATGCACCGTCGTGCGGCTGACCTCCCGGGACCAGGACGGGCGGGGCGGCTACGCCCGGTCGCCCGAGACGCTGCCGGGCCTCGACCGGCGGAGCTGGGTGGATCTGCGGCCGCTGGACCTGCGCCGGAGCGCGCTGCGGCGGCGCACCGGGGACGCCGGGCGGGCGTGGCTGCGCTGGTACGAGGAGGCGGCGCGCGACCTGCGGTGACCGGCGGCTCGAGGGGCGCACGGGGCGGCGCCCGCCGCGAGCCCCGCGCGTAGCGTGCGCGACGTCGGGACCGGGCGGCCCGGCGCCGGGCCGAGAGCGACGCGGGAGGCGGACCATGACGCTGCGCCGCGTGGCCGTCGTGGCGACCGCCGTGCTGACCCTGGCGGTCGCGGCGTGCACCGGGTCGAGCGGCCCGGACCCGACCACCGCCCCCTCGGGGCCGTCGTCGGGGTCATCCGGGCCGCCGGACCTCGACGGCGCGGTGGTGTCCGTCCTCGGCCTGTGGAGCGGCCCCGAGCGCGACGCCTTCGCCACGGTCACCGGGGCGTGGGAGGACGCCACCGGTGCGACCGTCGCGTGGACCGGGTCCCGGGACCTCGCGGGCGACCTGGCAGCCGCGGTGGCCGCCGGGGCCCCTCCCGACGTCGCCGTCCTGCCGAACCCCGGCCTGCTGCGCGACCTCGTCGGCGCGGGCGCCCTCCTGCCGCTCGACGACCTGCTCGACCCGTCCGCCGTCGCCCGCGACTACCCCGCGGCGTGGACGGACCTCGGGACCGTCGACGGCGCGCTCTTCGCGCTCCCGGTGAAGGCCACCGACCGCTCCACGGTCTGCTACTCCCCCGCCGCGTTCGACGCCGCCGGCTACGCCGTGCCCGGGACCTGGGACGACCTCGTCGCATGGGCGGACGACGCCGTCACCGACGGGCGGACGCCGCTCTCGGTCGTCGCACCCCGCGGCCCGGGCAGCGGCTGGGCGCTCACGGACTGGGTGGCCTCGCTCGCGCTCGGCGGCTGCGGCCCCGCGACCTACGACGCGTGGGTCGCCGCCGAGGTCCCCTGGACCGACGCGTGCGTCCGGCGGTCCTTCGACCGGTTCCTGACGCTGGTGACCGCCCCCGGGCGGGTGCTGGGCGGGGTCCCGGCGATCCTGACGACCGGTGACGCCGAGGGCGTGCTGCCGGTGTTCGCCGACCCGCCGGAGGCGTACGTCTACCCGATGGCGTCGTTCGCGCAGGCGTTCGTGACCGAGGCCTACCCCGATCTCGCGCCCGGCACGGGCTACGACTGGTTCCCGTTCCCGGCCGTCGACCCCGCGCTCGCGGGCGCCGCGACCGTCGGCGCGGACCTGGTCGTCGCGCTCCGGGACACCCCGGCCGCCCGGTCGTTCCTGGCCTACCTGACCGGCGCCGACGCGCAGGCGCGGTGGGCCGGGCTGGGCGGGTACACCTCCGTCAACCGCGGCGTGCCGGCCTCGGCCTACCCCGACGCGGTGGCTCGCTCGGTCGCGGAGCACCTGACCGGCGCCGAGGTCGTGCGGTTCGGCGCCGGGGACGCGATGCCGGCCGAGGTCCAGTCGGCGTGGAGCGCGGCGATGCTCCGGCTCGTGCAGGACCCGGGCGCGCTGGACGGGGTGCTCACGTCGCTGACGGACGTCGCCGCGGCGGCCGCGGACGGCTGACTACGCTGCGCGGATGGCCACCGTCACCCCGCTCACCCCGGACGACCGCGCCGCGTGGCGCGCGCTGTGGGACGGGTACCTCGCGTTCTACGAGACCACCCTCGACGAGGACACGACGGCCGCCACGTTCGCCCGGCTCGTGGACCCGGGCTCGGGCCTGCACGGGGCGCTCGCCCGGGACGACTCCGGCGCGGCGGTCGGCCTCGTGCACTGGCTGACCCACGCCGCGACCTGGACCACGACGAGCTACTGCTACCTCGAGGACCTGTTCGTCGCTCCGGGCGGGCGCGGCGCCGGTGCGGGCCGGTCGCTCGTCGAGCACGTGCGCTCGTGGGCCGAGCAGAACGGGTCCGCCAAGGTGTGCTGGCTCACCGCCGAGTCGAACGCCACGGCCCGGGCCCTCTACGACCGGGTCGCGACCCGGTCCGGGATGATCCACTACCAGATCCCGCTCGGCTGACGACCGCCGGGCGCCCGGGCCGGGCCGCCGCCGGGGCCGGGCCGCCGCCCGGGCCGGGCCGCCGCCCGGGTCAGGGCTTCGAGTGGATGGTGACCACGTAGCCGTCGGGGTCGCGGAACGAGAACGTCGTCCCGAACGGGCTGTCGAACGGCTCCTGCACGATCGGCACGCCGCCGTCGGCCAACCGTGCGTGCAGCGCCGCCGCGTCGGGCTGGTGGAACCACACCCCGATCCCGGTGCCGAGCTGCCCTGCCGCATCGAGGTCGACACCCGGGAAGGGCACCCGCACCGCGAACGCCGTCGTTCCGGCGGCGCCGGTGGAGAAGACCACGGCCTGGGGGTTCGACGCCGGGAGCCGGGTCAGGCCGACGAGGCGCTCGTAGAAGTCGGCGGAGGCGGCCAGGTCGCGGACCTGGAAGGAGACGAAGTCGGGGCCGGTCGTGCCGGTGGGGGTGGAGTTCATGTCAACATCCTGACACTCCCGCCGGGGCCTGTGTCAAGATGCTGACATGAACGACGCCGCCGACGCCGCTCTCGCCAAGGAGCTCGGCATCCTGCTGAAGGCCACGCAGGCCGCGCTGCACCACCGCATGGACGAGGCGCTGCGGCCGCTCGGGCTCACGGTGTCCCAGTACGCCTGCCTGACCACCCTGCGCGCGGAGCCGGGCATCACCGGGTCCGAGCTCGCGCGGCGCACGTTCGTCTCCCGGCAGTCGATGAACGTGCTCGTCCAGGGCATGGAGCGCCAGGGGCTGGTCGAGCGCGCCGCGGAACCGGGGCCCCGGCGGGAGCGGGCGGTGGCCCCGACGCGCGCCGGCACCGCGGCGCTGGCGGAGGCGGAGGTGCGGGTGGCCGGGGTGATGGAGCGGATGCTCGGCGGGCTCGACGCCGCAGCGCGGTCGGCGCTGCGGGACGCGCTCGGGGCGAGCAGGGACGCGTTGCTCGCCGGCGACGACTGATCGCGCGCCTCAGAACCGAGGTGGTTCGTCAGAACGGCGGTGGGGCGTCGTAGGGGTCGGCGGTGGCGTCGTGGGTCTGCCCGGTGCCCGGCCGAGTCAGGTACCGGTGACCGGTGGGGGTGACCCACTCGAATAGCCCGGGTTCGATCTGCCGTAGTCGGAATCCGCCGTCGGTCTTGAGGCGGTGGTGCCGGTGGCAGACCGGTCCGAGGTTGTCGGCGTCGGTGCCGCCCAGGGGCGCGTCGGGGTCACCGCCGGGTCGGGGGTGGAACTCCTGGGTGTGGTCGAGCTCGCAGGCGCAGGCGGGGACCCTGCAGCCGGGTGCCGCGCAGGTCTTGTCCCGGATCCGGATGAGGTCGGCCAGGGCGGCGGGTGGTCGGTAGCGTTCCCGGCCGACGTCCAGGACCCGGTCGGTGAGCGGGTCGGTGACGACTCGCTGCCAGACCCCGCCGATCGCCAGGGCCCGCGCCTGGACGGCGTCGATGGGACCGTGGCCGTCGAGGTGCGCGGGCTGGTCGTCCAGGCCGAGCAGGGTCGAGGCGGGGATGGTGATCCGGACCTCGGTTCCGGGGCGGCCTGAGCAGCGGGTGCAGCCGCGGCGCGCGGGCGCGGGCGCGGTGGCTCCGGTCGGTGCGCTGGACGTAGTGGCGACGGTCCTCGTCCTGGTCGCGGTCGGGGACTCGGTGTCGCTGTCGGTGTCGGTGTCGGTGTTGTTGTGGGTGTCGGTCGCAGGCTCGGTCCCGGTCGGTGCATGAGGTGCTTCCGCCGGGGGAACCGGGTGGTCCTGGCCGGGCGCTGGGTCCGTCGCGGTGTCCCTGAGCGGGGTGAGGGTGGCGATCGGGATCGGCTCGACCGGGCGCGTGAGCACCACACCGTCCCGGTCGGTGAAGGTCGCCCCGTTCCACGACCGGTTCGGCTCCGGCGGCACCGGCAGGCCCGGGGACAGGTGGATCTCGAACGCCGGACCATCCGACGCGGGGACGTCGCCCACCACCAGGTCCCGCAGCCCGTCGGCGCGCAGCTGGTCCAGGGTCCGGTCGTCGCGGAGGGCCTTGGCGGTCGTCGCGGCGTGGGTCAGGACCCCGTCGACCCGCAGCGCGTCCGCCGCGTCCAGGACCAGCCACATGGAGGCCATGCCGTCCGGCTGCGGGCGGGGGTGGGAGACCTTCCTCGTGCAGCGGGCGCGTTCGCGGCGACTCGCGGCGCCCTCGGGGTCGACCAGCCGGATCTCCCGCTCGACGCGCTGGCGCAGTTCGGCGACGGAGCACTGGTCGGCCTCGGGCAGGACCGCGTCCTCGACGGCGTGGGCGACCTGGAACGGCAGGTCCGCCAACCCGGTAGTCAGGACCTGGGCCTTGGCGGGGTCGAGGTGCCCGACCTCGAGGGCCTCGCGGGTCGCGCCGAGCATCCCGTCGAGCACCAGCGCGCGGTGCACGGTCTTGGTCGCCGTGACCCGGGGCCAGCCCAGGCGCATCGCGAGCTCGTCGCCGGCCACGCACGCCTGCGTCGGCGGGGCACCCGCCAGCGGCGACCACTCCGGGCTCATCTCGTCCCGGGAGGCGAGCTCGGCGATCATGCCCAGGGTCCGGGCGTGCTGGTAGGACTCGATCCGGGTCTGCGCGGCGATCACCTCGACCACGATCGCCGAGGGCAGCACGCGCGGGTCCAGCCTTCGCAGCCAGGCGTCCAGCTCGGGTCCGGGCTCGCAGGAACGGATCGCCTCGATCTGCCGCTGCTCGCCCGTGCGCGGCGCCCCACCGGCCGCGACGACGGGGTCCGGGCCGAAGTCCGTCAGGCACGTCCCGTCGGGCCCGTAGACCGGCAGCACGACGGCGGCGGCCGGGTCGCCGTCGGGGTGTTCCTGCAGGTCAGATGCCATGGAACGACATTACCGACGCCCACCGACACGACCCCGGCGACCGGCCCCTGGCCTGGGGACGGAGCACGTCCACGGCACCTGTGGACGACTCGGCGCCCCGCAGCGGCGGGTCCCGCGCGCGGGGTCCCGCACAGCGGGTCTTGCGGGCGGGCCTCGCGGCCCCGGCAGCCCGAACGGCCGCCGGCACAGCCCGCGACCGATGACGCACGAGAGGCCCGCCCCCCGGCGGGGACGGGCCTCTCGGCACTCGAGTGGAGGTGGCGGGAATCGAACCCGCGTCCGATGACGTGGAACCAGGACTTCTCCGGGCGCAGTCTGCTGCGCTTTTCTCGGCCCCCACCATCACGCAGACAAGTGGTGGACAGGCTCAGTCACGTGAAAGTCCCCGCAGCCCCCGTGACGAAGGCTACGAGCAGTGGCTCCCTAGATGACGCCAGGAACTGAGTCGGAAGCTAGCTCAGGCTGACGGACTTCGAGGCTCGCTCAGGCGGCGAGGGCGAAGTCGGTGCGCTTGTTATCGGCACCTATGGGTTTACACGGATCGTTAGCGAGATAACCGTGTGTCCTCGGCCCGCTTCTCCTGGCTCGACGATCACCGTCGAAACCGATCACCCCCATGTGGAGTTGTCAATCGCCGCGCCCCTCGCCCGGTCGCCCTCACGGGCTCCCGGCCGCCGGCCGCAGCAGGTCCAGCATACGGGTGCAACGCCGCAGCCCGCACCGTGATTCCCGTGGGACTGCCCGCTCGACCTGCGTCCTGCGATCGACCGGGGCACCATCGGCGCAGACGCCGCCGAGGACCCGGGCGGCGCGCACCGCGCGAAGGACCGACCATGCCGCAGCACGACTCCGAGAGCACCCGCCCCGAGGACCTCGACGCCGATCCCCGCGACGGCCGCAGCGAGACCGCCACGGAGCGGATGGACCGGAACTGGAACGAGCTGCTCCAGGAGCTGCGTGTCGCCCAGACGGGCGTGCAGATCCTGACCGGGTTCCTGCTGACGGTCCCGTTCCAGCAGCGGTTCCTCGACCTGGACGACTACCAGAAGACCGTCTACCTGGTGCTGGTCGTGCTGGCCCTGACCGCGACCGCGTTCATCGTGGCGCCGGTCTCGCTGCACCGGATCCTGTTCCGGCGGCACCTGAAGCGCGAGCTCGTGGACTCGGCGGACCGGATGGCGCAGACGGGGCTCGCGGCGCTGGCGCTGGTCCTCGGCGGCTCGGCGCTGCTGCTGTTCGACGTGGTGGTCGGGCGCACGGCCGGGATCGTCGCCGGCGCCGTCACGCTGGCCGGGCTCGCCGTCGTGTGGGTCGCGCTCCCCTGGCGGCTGTCCCACCGCGCGCGCCGCGAGACCGCCTGACGCGCGCCGGCCGTCAGCCCCGCAGCAGCCGCGCGATCACCCGCGACCCCGCCTCCGGCGAGGCGTGCGGCGAGCCGGTCACCGCACCGAGCAGCAGGGCGATGTTCGAGACGCTGACCACCGCGAGCGCGGTGTCCCAGTCGGCCTCGGCCGGCTCGGGGTCGGCGGGGTGCCGCGCGCGCCCGACCTGGTCGGCGAGCTCCGCGAACCCCTCCTCGTAGAACGCGCCGATCTCGGCCCGCGCCTCGGGGTGCCGGACGGCGAAGGACAGGATCTCGAGCGCGAGCAGCAGCTGGGTCTCGTCGACCATGCCGAGCAGTGCCGCGGACACCTTCTCCTCCAGGCCCTCCTCCCCCATCCCGGGCAGGCCGGGCTGGGCCGGGGCGGCGGCGATCTGCCGGCGGGCGACCTCGAGGAACAGCTCGTGCTTCGAGCCGAAGTGCGCGTACACGGCGCCCTTGGTGTACCCGGCGTCGGCGGCGATGTCCCCGAGCGACGCGCCCTCGTACCCCTGCCGGGCGAAGGCGCGCGCCGCGGCGTCCAGCAGCTCGGAGCGCGTGCGGCCCGCGCGCTCGGCGCGCCGCTCCTCGGCACGACCGCCCCCGCCACGTCGCCCGACGCTCTCGGAGGCGTCGGCCAGCCCGCGCGACGCCTCGCGCAGGCTCGCCGCCACCGCGTCGGAGACCTCGGGGACGACGGACTGCACCTGCTTGCCGATGAGCCGGGTCAGCGCGGCGGTGGCGTCGGCGAGGGCGCGGGTCGCGGCCCCGATCGAGTCGTCCGCCGCGTTCCCGTCGGGGGTCTGGTCGTCGTGCGTGCGCGCCATGCCGTCATCCTAACCGCGTCGCGTACCGACCGGTATCCAGCATCGGTCCCGTCGACGTGCCGCGGCTATGACGTGCTGCGACATCCCTCGCCACAGACGAGATACCCACTGGTATCTCATGCCCACATCCTGCTACGTTCCATCACGTACCGGTCGGTATGCGAACCGACCGAGGCGACGAGCGAGGGAGTGCGGAGATGGACGCAGCGGGTGTGCTGACCGTCCGCGGGCTGCGGAAGCGGTACCGCGGGCGCGGCGGCGTGCAGGCGAACGACGGGATCGACCTGGACGTGGCGGCGGGGCAGGTCGTCGGCCTGCTCGGCCACAACGGGGCCGGCAAGACGACCCTGGTGAACCAGGTCGTCGGGCTCGTCCGCCCCGACGAGGGCACGATCCGCCTGGACGGCGTCGACGCGGTGGCGCAGCCCGCCGAGGCGCGCCGACGCACCTGCATCCAGGCGCAGGCCAACGTCCCGATCACGGGCCTCACGCCGCGCCGGGCGATCGAGCTGGTGGGGCGCATCCGCGGCGCCGACCGCGCGGCGGTGCGCACGCGGACCGACGAGCTGCTCGACGCCCTCGACCTGCGCCCCTGGGCCGACACCCCCGCGGAGAAGGTCTCGGGCGGCATCGCCCGGCTCACCGCGTTCGCGATGACCGTCGTCACGCCGGGCCGGCTCGTCGTCCTGGACGAGCCCACCAACGACGTCGACCCCGTGCGCCGCCGGCTGCTCTGGGGCCGGATCCGCGCGCTCGCCGACGAGGGCCGCGCGGTGCTGCTCGTGACCCACAACGTCCGGGAGGCCGAGCGCGTCGTCGACCGGCTCGTCGTGCTGGACCGAGGCCGGGTGCTGGCGGACGACACCCCTGCGGGCCTCACGGCGCACCTGCAGGGCACGCTCACCGTGGAGGCCGACCTCTCCCCCGGCGCCGTCGACGCCGGCTGGCGGTGGCACCCCGCGGTGCGGGAGGTGGCCGGCGCGCGCGGCCGGGAGGTCGGCACGGTCCGCGCCGCCGACGCCGCGGAGGTCGTGCGCTGGGCGCAGGACGAGGTCGCGGCGCACCGCCTCGAGCGGTACGCGCTGACGCCGGCGTCGCTCGAGGACGTGTACGTCGACCTCGTCGGCCACGAGCAGCACGCGGGCCGCGCCGCGGGTGCGGGGGTGGCGGCGTGACCACCGTCCAGCAGACCCTCCTGCTCACCCAGTGGCAGTTCCGCCGGCAGGCGACGATGCTGCCGCTGCTCGTCGTGGTCCAGGTGTTCCTGGCGGTCGCGACGATCCTGGGCTTCGGGCTCGTGATCGGCGACCCGCCCCCGGACCAGGCCCTCTACCTGGCGACCGGCGCCCCGACGATCACGCTCGTGATGGTCGGACTGGTGATGACGCCGCAGATGCTGTCCCAGTCCCGGACGGAGGGCAGCCTCGACTGGATGCGCACGCTGCCGGTGCCGCGCGGCTCGTTCCTGGTGAGCGACCTGCTGGTCTGGACGCTGATCGCGCTGCCCGGCATGGTGCTCGGCATCGTCACCGGCGTGCTCCGGTTCGACGTCCACCTGTCGCCCGCGCCCTGGCTGGTCCCCGCGACGCTGCTCGTGTCGCTCACGGCGGCCGCGGTGGGCTACGGGGTGGCGTCGCTGCTCAAGCCCACCCTGGCGATGCTGATGACCCAGGTGCTGGTGTTCGTGATCCTGCTGTTCACCCCGGTCAGCTACCCGGCCGACCGGATGCCCGCGTGGCTGCAGACGGCGCACGAGTGGTTCCCCTTCGAGCCGATGGCCCAGCTCGTCCGGTCCGGGCTCGCGAGCGACACGTTCACGATGCCCGGTCGCTCGCTCGTCGTGCTGCTGGCCTGGTGCGCGGCGTCGGTGGCGGGCGCGACCTGGGCGCTGCGCCGCCGGGCGTAGGCGCCCGCACGGCCCCGGCGACCCGACCACGGGCGCCGGGGCCGTGCCTAGGATCGCGGGCATGCCCTTCCTCGCGACGTCCGCCGACGCGGCGGAGCACGGCCCGACGACCAGCCTCGACGACGGGGCGGCCCCCGACGGCACCACGACGCTCTACCTGGTGCGGCACGGCCGCACGGAGTTCAACACCGCCCGGCTGCTGCAGGGCTGGTCGGACTCCCCGCTGACGGCGGACGGCCTGGCGGGCGTCCGCGCCACCGCGCGGGTGCTCGCGGACCGGACCTTCGCCGCGGCGTACGCGAGCCCGGCGGGCCGCACCGTCGCGACGGCGCGCGAGCTGCTCACCGCGCACCCCGGCGTCGGGCTCACCACCGACCCCGGCCTCCGGGAGATGCACTTCGGCGACCTCGAGGCCCGCCCGGAGGCCGAGCTGCTGGCGCTCGGCGACCCGGTCGAGCTGTTCGGCGGCATCCTCACCGGCACCTACCCGGGCCTGCCCGGCGCGGAGCGCACCACCGCGTACCTCGAGCGGGTCGCCGACGCGTTCGGGCGCATCGAGCGGGAGCACGCGGGCGGCGGCGACGTCCTGGTGGTCAGCCACGGCGTGACGCTGCTGGCCTACCTGGCGATGGCCGGCACCGTGCCGATGGACCCGCTGGCGAACGCGAGCGTGTCGACGGTCCGGATCGGGCCGGACGGCGAGCGGGAGGTGCGGACGTTCGGGTACGACCCGGCTGCTCAGGGCGCACCGGGGCTGCCGGTGCCCGGGACCGAGCAGCCGGTGCGCTCCCCGGAGCGCCCGGACGGCGCCTGACCACCACCGTCCCGCCGCCCCGCCGACGCCCACCCCTGGCCGCGCCCGCCCCCGCCGAGCAGGATGGGCGCCATGGACCTGCCCGTGATGCCGCCCGTGTCCCCGATGCTGGCCAAGGCCGTGCCGGAGATCCCCGACCTCGGCCACACCGAGCCCAAGTGGGACGGGTTCCGCACGATCGTCTTCCGGGACGGCGACGAGGTCGTGCTCGGCAGCCGCAACGAGAAGCCCATGACCCGGTACTTCCCGGAGCTGGTCGACTCGATCAGGGCGTCCACCCCGGAGCGGTGCGTGCTGGACGGCGAGATCGTGATCGTGTCCGGCGACCGGCTCGACTTCGACGCGCTCCAGCAGCGGATCCACCCCGCGGAGAGCCGGGTCCGGCTGCTGGCCGGGCAGACGCCGGCGTCGTTCGTGGCGTTCGACGTGCTCGCGCTCGGCGACGACGACCTGATGCGCACCCCGTTCGGCGACCGGCGCGCCCGCCTCGTCGACGCGCTCGGCGCCACGATCACCGGCGACGACCCCCGCGTGCACGTCACCCCGGCGACGGGCGACCTCGCGGTGGCGCAGCAGTGGTTCACCCAGTTCGAGGGCGCTGGGCTGGACGGTGTCGTCGCCAAGCCGCTCGACGGCACCTACCAGCCCGACAAGCGGACGATGTTCAAGGTCAAGCACGCCCGCACCGCCGACTGCGTGGTCGCCGGGTTCCGCTGGCACAAGTCCGGCGACGTCCTCGGCTCGCTGCTGCTCGGGCTGTGGACAGACGACGGCCGGCTGCAGCACGTCGGCGTCGCGGCATCGTTCCCGATGGCCCGGCGCAAGGCGCTGGTCGAGGAGCTGGCGCCGCTGCGGGCGGACGACCTGTCCGAGCACCCGTGGGGCGACTGGGCGGACCAGTCGGCGCACGAGGGCCGGCGGATGCCCGGCGCGGTCAGCCGGTGGAACGCGACCAAGGACCTGTCGTTCGTGCCGCTGCGCCCGGAGCTCGTCGTCGAGGTCGGCTACGACCACATGGAGGGCGACCGGTTCCGGCACACCGCGCAGTTCAAGCGCTGGCGCCCGGACCGCGACCCCGCGACCTGCACCTACGCGCAGCTGGAGGAGCCGGTGAACTTCCGGCTGTCGGAGATCCTCGCGCCGCCCGCGTGACCGGCGGACGGCCCCGGCACCCTCCGCGCGCGCTCCGCGCGGCCCGCTCGTAGGGTCGGTCGGGTCCGCCAGACCCGACCGCGGAAGGACCCCGTGGAATGAGCGCCTCCGTCCCCTCGCGCACGCCCGGCAAGCCCCACGACGTCGTCGTGATCGGGTCCGGCTTCGGCGGCCTGTTCGCCACCAAGGCGCTGGCCGACGCCCCCGTCCGGGTCACCGTGATCGACGGGACCGCGACGCACCTGTTCCAGCCGCTGCTCTACCAGGTCGCCACGGGGGTGCTGTCGGTCGGCGAGATCTCCCCCGCCACCCGCGACGTCCTCAAGAGCCAGCGCAACGCCCGGGTGCTGCTGGGCGTCGTCACGGACATCGACCTCGAGAAGCGCGAGGTCGTGTCCGCCTCGCCGCTCGGCGAGACCCGCACCCGGTACGACAGCCTCGTGGTCGCGGCCGGGTCGGGTCAGTCGTACTTCGGCAACGACCAGTTCGCCGACTTCGCCCCCGGCCTCAAGAGCATCGACGACGCCCTGGAGATCCGCGGCCGGGTGTTCGGCGCGTTCGAGCTGGCCGAGCTCGCCACCGACCCGGCGGAGCGCGCGCGGCTCACGACGTTCGTCGTCGTCGGCGCGGGACCCACGGGCGTCGAGATGGCCGGGCAGCTCGCGGAGCTGGCGCACCGGTCCCTGCGCGGCTCGTTCCGCAGCCTCGACCCGACCCAGGCGCGCATCCTCCTCGTCGACCCGGTGCCGAAGGTGCTGCCCGGGAACCCGGAGGAGCTGCAGGACGCGGCGGCGCGGGTGCTCGAGGGCCTGGGCGTCGAGCTGCTGATGGGCCACAAGGTCGTCGACGTCGACGCGTCCTCGGTCACGGTCGAGGACGGCGACGGGAACCGCACCACCATCGAGTCGCAGACGAAGGTCTGGGCCGCCGGCGTGCAGGCGTCGCCGCTCGGGAAGCAGCTCGGCGAGAAGACCGGGGCCGAGGTGGACCGCGCGGGCCGGGTGCGGGTGGAGCCGAACGGCTCGCTGCCCGGGCACCCCGAGGTGTTCGTGGTCGGCGACATGGCCCTGCGTCCGGGCGTCCCCGGCGTCGCGCCCGCCGCGATGCAGACCGGCCGGTACGCCGCGCAGGAGATCGTCCGCCGCGTGCAGGGCGAGCCCAGCGCCGGGCCCTTCCGGTACCAGGACAAGGGGTCGCTCGCGACGGTGTCCCGGTTCCAGGCGGTCGCGAAGATCGGGCCGGTCAAGACCGCCGGGTTCGGCGCGTGGCTGCTCTGGCTCGGGGTCCACCTGTTCTACCTGGTGGGGTTCAAGAACCGGATCACCACGCTGCTGCACTGGGCCGTGAGCTTCATCGGCCGCGGGCGGTCCGAGCGCACGGCCACGTGGCAGCAGGTGGTCGGCCGGGGCGCCCTGCGCACGCGGGGCGTCGACAAGCCCACGGTGCCGACCCGCCAGGTCCTGGACGACTGACCCGCCGTCTCCGCGCCGCGGTGAGGTCGGCACAACGCGACGAGGTCGTCACGTGTGTGTGCCGACCTCACGAGGATGTGCCGACCTCACCGGCGCGGCCCTGCCGCGGTCAGGCCGGCGCGAGGCGCGCGAGCTCCTGCTCCAGCAGCGGGAGCAGCGCCGGGTCGGTCAGCGAGCGGAAGTGACCCGGGGTCGCCAGGCGGACGTTCCTGGCCCCGGGCAGCTCGCTGCCGGTCGGGATGTGCGGGTCGAAGCACGTCGCCACGGACACGATGCGCCCGTGGTCGGCGCGCTGGGCGGCGAGCGCCGTGAGCACCTCGTCGTCGGGCAGGAAGGTCCGGATCGACCGCAGGGGCAGCAGCCGCGCGTAGGGCGACCCGGAGAACGGCGTGTTGATCGCGACCATGCCGAGGACCCGGTCGCCGACGTCGGTGCGGCCCATGACGCTCTTGCCGATCAGCCCGCCCTTGGAGTGCGCCACGAGCACCACCCCGCGCAGGTCGGCGTCGAGCAGCTGGGCCGCGGCCAGGTCGGCCATGTCCGGGACGCTCCCCCGGTTCAGGCCGAACGGCGCGACGACGTGCACCGGGTGCCCGCCCGCGAACAGCCCGCGCGCCAGCGGCTCCAGGAACCGCCAGGTCTCCCACACGCCGGGCAGCAGCAGGACCGGCGGGCGGCGGGCCGGCGCGGGCCGGGTGTACGAGTCCGGCGAGGTCCGGGACAGCAGCCCGCGCGCCTGCCGCCAGCCGGCGTAGGCGTAGTCCTGGCCCCACCAGACCGCGCGGCGGGCGGTCTCCCCCGCGGTCAGCACGGGTTCTCCCGCACCCAGCGGGCGAGCAGCGGCGCGTGGCTGGCCATCGCGACGTGCCCGGCGCGGGGCACCTCCCGGACGTCGCCCCGCGGCGCCAGCGCGCCCAGCCGACGCGCCCACCCCCGCGACGACACCGGGTCGTGCTCGCCGCGCACCACCAGAGCGGGGCCCGGCAGCCGGGACACGGCGTCGGCGGTGTCGTAGGCGAACATGTGCGGCAGCACGGCGGCGTACCAGGACGGGCCCGTGCGCAGGTAGTCGCTGGCGACGACCGCGTTGACGCCCGGCGGCTCGTGCAGCCCGTCCTTCGCGAGCCGCAGCGCCTGGCGCAGCACCGACGGCGCCCCCGGGTCGACGACGGCGCCGACGAGCACGACCCGCTCCACGACGTCGGGCGCCCGCAGCATCGCCTCCGCGACCACCTGGGCGCCCATCGAGTGCCCGACCAGCGTCGCGCGGTCGATCCCGCGGTGCCGGAGCACGGTGAGCACCACGTCCGCGAGGTCGCCGATCGTCGGGACGCGCGCCGGGCGCGGGCTGCGGCCGAACCCCGGCAGGTCCGGGACCAGCACCCGCCGGTCCGTCGCCAGCTCGCGGGTCAGCCCGCGGTAGTACCGCTCCGAGACGCCGATGCCGTGCACCAGCATCACCGCCGGGTCGTCCGGGCGCCCGACGTCCGTGACGACGACGCCCGCAGCGGGGTCGAGCCCGCGGGGCGGGGCGCCGCCGACGGTCCGGGCGAGGAGCCGGCCCGGCCGCCGGCCGCCGGGGCGCCGGTCGAGGCGGTCGCGGGCGCGGTCGCCGGTGCGGTCGTCCGCCGGGGTGTCGGGGGGCGTGGACAGCACGGACGGGGCTCCTCGGGGTCGAGCGGGCGGGATCCGTACTCTGGCGGACTCCGCGCCGCCGGGCCACCCGGGGCACCCGCGCGGGGTGCGGGCCCCGCGGCGCCGGGCGAGAGTGGGACGCATGCCGAACCGCCTCGCCCGCAGCACCAGCCCGTACCTGCGCCAGCACGCCGGGAACCCGGTCGACTGGTACGAGTGGGGCGAGGAGGCGTTCGCCGAGGCCCGCCGCCGGGACGTGCCGCTGCTCGTGTCGATCGGCTACGCCGCGTGCCACTGGTGCCACGTGATGGCGCACGAGTCCTTCGAGGACGAGGCGGTCGCCGCCGTGATGAACAGCCGGTTCGTCAACGTGAAGGTCGACCGCGAGGAGCGCCCGGACCTCGACGCCGCCTACATGGCGGCGACCCAGGCGATGACCGGCCAGGGCGGCTGGCCCATGACGGTGTTCGCGACGCCCGAGGGCGACCCGTTCTTCTGCGGCACGTACTTCCCGCCGGTCCCCGTGGCGGGACGGCCGGCCTTCGGGCAGGTGCTCGAGGCGCTGTCCCGCGCGTGGCGGGAGCGGCGGGACGAGGTCCGGGGCGGGGCCGCCGAGCTGCTGGCGCACCTGGGCGGCGGGGCGGCGCCGGGCGCGGGCACCGCGGGCGGCGCCCCGGCGGAGGGGGCGGTCCCGGCGGCGGGCACGGAGGCCGACGACAACGACGCGGCGACCGGCGCGCGGGCGGGCGACGCCGCCGAAGACCGCACCGCCGCCCTCGACCTCGACGCCGTCGCCCGGGTCTCCGACCTCGCGGTGGAGGCGCTCGCCGCGTCGTACGACGCCGAGCACGGCGGCTTCGGCGGGGCACCCAAGTTCCCGCCGTCGACGACCCTGGAGTGGCTGCTCCGCCGGCACGCCCGCACCGGCGACGAGCGCGCGCTCGCGATGGCGACCGGCACCCTGGAGGCGATGGCGCGCGGCGGCATGGCCGACCAGGTCGGCGGCGGGTTCGCCCGGTACGCGGTGGACGCGACGTGGACGGTGCCGCACTTCGAGAAGATGCTCGAGGACAACGCGATGCTGCTCCGGATCGGCGTGCACTGGTGGCGCAGCACGGGATCGGACCTGGCCCGGCACGTCGTCGAGGGCACCGCCGACTGGCTGCTGCGCGACCTGCGGACGCCCGAGGGCGCGTTCGCCTCGTCGCTCGACGCGGACACCGACGGCGTCGAGGGCGCGACCTACGTGTGGACCCGGGCGACGCTCGACGAGGCGCTCGGCGCCGAGGACGGCGCGTGGGCGGCGGAGCTGTTCGGCGTCACGGAGGCCGGCACGTTCGAGGCGGGCACCTCCGTGCTGCAGCTGCGCGCGGACCCGGCGCCGGAGGACGACGTGCGGTTCGCGCGGGTGCGCCGGGCGCTGCTGCGCGCCCGGTCCGCCCGGCCGCAGCCCGCGCGGGACGACAAGGTGGTCGCGGCGTGGAACGGGCTGGCGGTCGCCGCGCTCGCCGAGGCGGGCGCCGCCCTGGAGCGCCGCGAGTGGGTCGCGGCGGCGGCGGACGCGGCGGAGCTGCTCGACACCGTGCACACGCTCGACGGCGGGGACGGGCTGCTGCGGCTGGCGCGCACCTCCCGGGACGGCGCGGTGGGGACGGCGCCCGGGGTGCTCACCGACTACGCCGCGGTGGCCGAGGGGTTCGGGGTGCTCGGCGGCGTGACCGGGGACCCGCGCTGGGCCGCGCGCGCGTCGGCCCTGCTGGACACGGTGCTCGCGCGGTTCCGCGCGCCGGGCCACGGGTTCCGGGACACCGCCGACGACCAGACCGACCCGGTCGTCGCGCGGCTGTCCACCCGGCCGGACGTCGCGGACGGGCCCTCGGCCGCGGGGCAGTCGGCCGCGGCGGGCGCCCTGCTCGCCCGCGCGGCGCTGACCGGCTCGGCGACCGACCGGCGCGCCGCGGAGCTCGCGCTCGCCGGGCCGCTGTCGATCGCGCACCAGCACCCGCGCGCGGTGGCCTGGGCGCTGGCGACCGCCGAGGCGGTGCTGGACGGGCCGCGGGAGGTCGCGGTGCTCGGCCGGGCGGACGACCCGGGCCGGGTGGCGCTGGTGCGCGCAGCGCTGCGCTCCCCCGCGCCGGGGCTGGTGCTCGCGCAGGGCGACCCCGACGAGGTGGCCGCCGACCCCGCGGCGGTGGGCCTGCTCCGCGACCGCCCGCTGGTGGGCGACCGCGCGGCGGCGTACGTGTGCCGCGGGTTCGTCTGCGACCGCCCGACGACCGACCCGGGCGCCCTGCGCGCGTCGCTCGCGTAGCCCCTCGCCGAGTCTCCGTCTCTCGTCTCCCCGCACCCGCGCGCGAACGGTCCGGAGACGGAGACTCGGCGAGACGGGGCGGAGCGAGACCCGCGCCGCGCGTCAGCGGTCGCGCTTCTCCCGCATGGCGCGGACCGCCTCGAGGTTGTCCTGGCGCTCGCGCAGGGCCTGCCGCTTGTCGTACTCGCGCTTGCCTCGCGCCAGCGCGATCTCGACCTTCGCACGGCCGTCGAGGAAGTACAGGGACAGCGGGATGATCGTCTGGCCCTTCTCGCGCGTCTTCGCCTCGAGCCGGTCGATCTCCTCGCGGTGCAGCAGCAGCTTGCGCTTGCGCCGCGGGGCGTGGTTGGTCCACGTCCCCTGCGAGTACTCGGGGATGTGCACGCCCTCGAGCCAGGCCTCGCCGCCGTCGACCGAGCACCAGCCGTCGACCAGCGACGCGCGACCGGCGCGCAGCGCCTTGACCTCGGTGCCGCTCAGCACGACGCCGGCCTCGAACACGTCCTCGATCAGGTAGTCGTGGCGCGCCTTGCGGTTGGACGCGACGAGCGACCGACCGCTCTGCTTGGCCATGACTCTCCTCCTGGGGTCGTGCACGGGATCGTGCGGGTGCCCCGACGGATCCGGGGGGCGACGCAGCAGCCTAACCGGCCCCGCCCCGCGCGTCGCCCGGATTCCGCTACAGGCCGAGCAGCGGCCGCGGGTTCTGCGTCGCGCCGTTGACGTACACCTCGAAGTGCAGGTGGCAGGCCGCCGACGTCCCGGTGTTGCCCGAGTAGCCGAGCAGCTGACCCTGGGACACGTGCTGCCCGCCGCCGACCACGAAGCTCGTCATGTGGTTGTACGACGTCATCAGCGAGCTGCCGTTGTACAGGCCGTGGTCGACCATGACCTGGTTGCCGAAGCCGTTGCGCCAGCGCGCCCACTGCACGGTGCCCTCGCGGGCCGCGTAGATCGGGGTGCCGCAGTAGGTGCGCAGGTCGATGCCCGCGTGCAGCCGGTAGTACCCGAGGATCGGGTGCAGCCGCATGCCGTACTCGCTGGTGACGTGGATCGGGTTGATCGACGTCGGGTTGCCGAACAGCGCGCCGGAGACGGGCCCGGCGGCGGGCGCCGGCTGCCCCGCCGCGGCGGCGGCCGCCGCCGCGCGGGCCCGCTGCTCGTTCGCGACCTTGGTCAGCTCCGACTCGATCGACTTCTTCTCCGCGTCGATGGACGCGACCTCGGCCTCGGCGGCCGCCTTCTGCGAGGCCAGGGCCTGCTGCTTGGCGGTCTGCTCCGCGATGAGCCGCTCGACCTCGGCCTGGCGGTCGGCGGCCTCCTGGCGCGCCCGCTCCGCCTCCTCGACCTTGGCGTCCGCCTCGGCCTTGAGCTCGGTGATCCGCTCGCGCACGGCCGTGAGCCGCGCCTGGCTGTTCTTGTTGGCGGCCTCGATGTCGGCGAGCTCGTCGAGCACCTGGTTCTGGGTGCGCTGCGCGGCGGACGCCAGGCCGTACTGCTCGGTGAACTCCTCGACGGTCTGCGCGCCGACCATGATGCTGAGGCCGGACAGGCTCGGGCCGCCCTGGTACGCCTGGCGCGCCATCTGCCGCATCTGGCTGCGGATCTCGTCGGAGCGCTGGGTGTCCGTGGCGATCGTCGAGCTGATCGACGTCTCCTGGTCCTCGGCGTCCTGCAGCCGCGCCGCGATGAGCTCGGCCTCGCGCTCGTAGCCGGCCAGCGCCGCCTGCGCCGCGGTGAGCGCCGCCTGCGCCGGGGCGAGCTGCTGCTGGACCGCGAGCAGGTCCTGCGCGGTCTGCTGGTACTGCGCGCTGAGCCCCTCCAGCGCCGCCTCGGCGTCGGCCCGCTGCTGCTCGTTCTGCTGCTGCTGGCGCTGCAGCGCGGCCTGCCGGTCGTCGAGGTCGTCGCCGACGGCGGACCCGGCCGCGGTCAGCCCGAGCAGCACCGCGAGCGCGCCGGCGAGCGACGCGGCGACGGCGCGGGTGCCGCGCGCGCGGCGGGGGGTGCGGGTGCGCATGCTCGCCATCTCAGACCTTCGTGTAGCGGCTCAGGGTGACCAGGGACGAGATCGCGGCGAGCAGGATCGCGGCCGCCACCAGGAACGGCGCCACCTGCCACACCTCGTTGGTGGTGACGTACGGGATCCACGCGACCTGGCCGCCGAGCCAGTCGGTCACGAGATACCGCACGCCGGCCCACAGCCCGGCGACGGACAGCGCCGCGCCGATGGTCGCGGCGATCGCGCCCTCGAGCATGAACGGCAGCTGGATGAACAGGTTGGACGCGCCGACCATGCGCATGATCCCGGTCTCGCGCCGGCGGCTGAGGGCGGACAGCCGGATCGTCGTCGTGATGAGCAGGACGGCGGCGAGCAGCATCACCCCCGCGAGGCCGAGCGACAGCAGGGTCGCGGAGTTCAGCACCCGGAAGAGCGTGTTGTAGAGCTCGCGCTGGTCCTGCACGGTCTCGACGCCCTGCCGGCCCTGCAGCACGTCGGCGACGACCTCGAACTTCTCCGGGTCGGTGAGCTTGATCCGCAGCGACTCGTTCATGTCGTCGACGGTCATCACCTGGGCCCAGTACTGGCCCTCGAACTGGCGCTGGAACGTCTCGAACGCCTGCTCCTTGGACTCCGCCGTGACGCTCTCGATGTACGGGGACACGTCCGGCGCGTCGAGCGCGTCGAGGATCGCCTGCTTCTGGTCGTCGGTGACCTCGCCGCCGGCGCAGGTGGGCTCGGAGGAGGTCCCGGCCGGGCAGAGGTACACCGCGACCTCGACCTTGCCGTAGAAGTCGTCCTGCATCTTGCCGATCTGCATCTGCAGCAGCGCGGCGGCGCCGACGAACGTCAGCGACACGAAGGTGACCAGGACGACGGAGATGGTCATGGAGAGGTTCCGGCGCAGGCCGATGCCGATCTCCGAGAGGATGAACTGCAGTCGCACGTCGATCCTCCCCTCAGCGGTCCGAGCCGTAGACGCCGCGCGACTGGTCGCGCACCATCTCGCCGCCGGACAGCTCCACGACGCGCTTGCGCATCTGGTCGACGATCTCGTCGTCGTGCGTCGCCATGACGACCGTGGTCCCCGTGCGGTTGATCCGGTCGAGCAGGCGCATGATCCCCAGGGAGGTCGTCGGGTCGAGGTTGCCGGTGGGCTCGTCGGCCAGCAGGATCGACGGCCGGTTCACGAACGCGCGCGCGATCGCCACGCGCTGCTGCTCGCCGCCGGACAGCTCGTGCGGGCGGCGCTTCTCCTTGCCGGCCAGGCCGACCATCTCGAGCACGTCGGGCACGGTGGTGAGGATGTGGTGCCGCGGCTTGCCGATCACCTGGAGCGCGAACGCCACGTTCTCGAACACCGTCTTGTTGTGCAGCAGCCGGAAGTCCTGGAACACCGCGCCGATCTGGCGGCGCAGGTGCGGGACCTTCCACGACGACAGGGTAGTGAGGTCCTTGCCCGCGACGAAGACCTTGCCCGCCGAGGGCCGCTCCTCGCGCAGCGCCAGCCGCAGGAAGGTCGACTTGCCGGAGCCGGACGCGCCGACGAGGAACACGAACTCGCCGCGCTCGACCTCGAGGCTGATGTGGTCCAGCGCGGGTCGCGCGCCGCGCGCGTAGACCTTGGTGACGTTCTCGAATCTGATCACGGGGTTCTGCGGCCAGCCGGTCGGGGACTGAGGGCGTGCGGAGGGTGGTGCGGGACCTGGCCGCGTCGAGCGTAGGCAGCGGCCCGTCGTGACCCGTCCGTGACACGCCGGTCGCTCCCTGTGAGAACGGCCGCTGCGCCCGGATCGCGTAGATCGTCCGGTTCGCCCCGCCGCGCACGCCCCGCGGACCCCGTGCGACCCGCGTCACGCCGGGTCCGCCGCCGGCTCGCCCCCGCGCGGGTGCGGCACCAGCGCCGCGCCGGCGCGCAGCGTCTCGACGGTGCCGACCGGGTCCTCCAGCACGTCCGCGAACGCGACCTCCGCCGCGCCCACGAGCTGCGCGTCCGAGCCCAGCCCCGACCGGACCAGGGCCGCCTGCTCCCGGATCGGGCCGAGCGCCCGCGCGTAGGTCGCCTCCAGCGCGGGCTCCATCGTCGGGTACAGCGCTCCGAGCGTGCCGCCCAGCACCACGACCGCCGGGTTGAACAGGTTCACCAGCGTCGCGAGCCCGGTGCCGACCCACTCCCCCGTGCGCCGCACCCCCGCGACCGCGCGCCGGTTGCCGACCGCGACGTCCGCCAGCACGTCCTCGATGTCGGACTCCCGCGGGTCCCGGCCGGCCGCCCGGATGATCGCCGCGTCGCCGATCTCGGCCTCCCAGCAGCCGCGGGCGCCGCACGCGCACGGCCGGCCGCCCGGACGCACGACGATGTGCCCGACCTCGCCCGCGTAGCCGCCGACGCCCTTGAGCAGCTCGCCGTCCACGACCACGCCGCCGCCGACACCCGCCTCGCCGCGGACGTACAGCACGTCCCGGAACCCGCGGCCCGCGCCGCGCAGGTGCTCCGCCACCACGCCGAGGTCGCCGTCGTTGCCGACCGTCACCGGCAGCGTCCCGCCGGTGGCGGCCCGGAGCAGGTCGGCGAACGGCACGTCGAGCCAGCGCAGCGACGGCGCCCGCCGCACCAGGCCGTCGGGCTGCCGCACGCTGCCCGGGATCGACACCACGATCCCCAGGCAGACCGAGCCCGGGGTCGCGCGCGCCTGCATCTCGGCCGCGAGCCCCGCGACCAGCGCCACCACGCCCGCGACGTCCGACGGGTCGGTGCGGTGCAGCCGCCGGCGCACCTGGAGCAGGAAGCCGCCGAGCCCGACCGCCGCCGCGCCGACGCTGGACTGCGTGACGTCCAGCGCGAGCACGTGGGCGCTGGTGCTCACCGGCTCGACCACGAGCGACGGGCGGCCCTTGCCGCGCACGACGCCGGGCCGCTCCCGCACCAGCCCGACCCGGGCCAGCTCGGAGGTGAGCGCGCCGACCGTCGAGCGGTTGAACCCGGTGGCCGCGACGATGTCCGACCGGGTCGCCGCACCACCCACGTGCAGCTGGCGGAGCACCGCCGACAGGTTGGCGCGCCGCACCTCGACCGGGCCCGAGGCGTCCGCGCGCCGCACCGGCGGGCCAGCACCGAGCCGCACGGGCCGCCCTCCTCGTCGTCGCCGTCCTCAGACGCGGCCGGTGGCCCGCGCCCGGCGCCGGGACAGGGCGTCCACGGCTGCGGCCAGCGCGAGCACGCCGCCGGTGACAACGTACTTGACGCCCGCCGAGTACCCGAGCAGGCCCATGCCGTTGTCGATGACGGCGGTCCCGCCGTTGTCGGCCGCGCCCACCGCATACAGCAGCGCGTTGGACCCGCCGGCGATCGGGGCGACCGACGTGGCCCGGGACGCCGCGAACACGCCCGCCACCCCCGCCATGGTCGAGCAGATGATGAAGCAGAGCTGCCGGACGACGGCCACGGGGATGCCCGCCCGGCGGGTGGCCTCGGCGTTCCCGCCGACCGCGTACACGTGACGGCCGAACGCGGTCCGCGTC
>NZ_JAGXJG010000306.1:0-262 GCF_019091725.1 Cellulomonas sp. GbtcB1
CGCGTTCGGCATCGACCCGGAGAACGCGTTCGGGTTCTGGGACTGGGTCGGCGGGCGCGACTCGGTCGACTCGGCGATCGGCACCTCGCTGGCGATCGCGATCGGCCCGGACGCCTTCGGCGAGATCCTCGAGGGCTTCCACGCCGTCGACGAGCACGTCCGCACCACGCCGTTCGACCAGCACGTGCCGGTCCTCATGGGCCTGCTCCACGTCTGGCACGTCAACTTCCTGGACGCGCACCCGCACGCCGGCCTGCCGTAC
>NZ_JAGXJG010000307.1:0-262 GCF_019091725.1 Cellulomonas sp. GbtcB1
CCGGCGTCGTCGCGGGTCTGGTCGCCACCACCCCGGCCGCGGGTGCCCTGCGTCCGGCCACCGCCATCATCCTGGGTGTGGTCGCCGGTGCGCTGTGCGCCCTCGCGGTCGGCCTGAAGTACCGGTCCGGCTTCGACGACTCGCTCGACGTGGTCGGCGTCCACCTCGTGGGTGGCCTCGTCGGCACCACCGGCATCGGCTTCCTGGCCGACGAGGGTGGCCTGTTCTTCGGCGACGGCGTCAAGCTGCTCGTGGTCCAGGT
>NZ_JAGXJG010000308.1:0-262 GCF_019091725.1 Cellulomonas sp. GbtcB1
ACATAGATTATTCTAATTCAATAAAATCCATCATTAAAGGATCCCAAGATTCCTTTGTATATTTCAGAACAAAAGAAACAAAGAGGTAACAAGACATAAAAACTGGGGTCCAAATTCACTGCAGATTCTACATATTTCTATGATCTATTTCTACCAAATTCACACTTGGGGTCCTGTCAATCAATGTTTTAAGGCTTATTCCTCAGCTTATTTTAGGAAATTACAAATCTTTAATTCATGCAATCATAAATTTTAATAAGTA
>NZ_JAGXJG010000309.1:0-262 GCF_019091725.1 Cellulomonas sp. GbtcB1
CTGCGAAAAGCTTTGATATTTTCCAACGCCTTGACCTATTCTGTTCCCCACAATTTGTTGAAGCTTTCTTGTTACAATTGTTAAGTTTATTTTTATGCATTTTTAGAGTCTATTTTAGTATGTAATTTAGTTGTTTTTATTTGTTTTTGTTCAGGTTTACGTTTGTTTTCTTTTTGTTTTAGGCTAATGGTCAATTACATCATGTGGATTAAAATGAGAAAAAAATGCTAAATAATATGAATTTTATAGATTTAGCATGAAT
>NZ_JAGXJG010000310.1:0-261 GCF_019091725.1 Cellulomonas sp. GbtcB1
GGCCGAGTCGATGACGACGGCGTACTCCTGGGCGAGGGCGCCGCCCACCTCCTGCGGCTCGCCGGCCTTCTCGAACGACTTCACCGCGTCGCCGAGACCCGCGAGCGTCCCGGTCGGGTCGAACTGGCCCTCCCTGCCGGCGAACGACTGCGAGAGCGGGTTGCTGGTGTCGTCCGGGTCGATCTGCAGGTACTTGTCGCCCGCGAGCCCCGGCATCTGCATGTAGCCGACGCCCCCGCCCATCTTGGAGTCGATGGTGCC
>NZ_JAGXJG010000311.1:0-261 GCF_019091725.1 Cellulomonas sp. GbtcB1
ATCCGGCCCACTCGGGTGACAGCATCGTGCGGGGCGAGCTCGACCTCCCCGCCTGACCGGCGGGGCCCACCGAGGACGCGGAGCGCACATGGCCCCCTGGGAACCCGAGCGGTACTGGTCGGCCATCCGGGAGGAGCGGGCGCGGTTCGCCGCGGAGCTGGCCGCCCTGCCCCCCGGGGCGTGGTCGGCGCCGACACTGCGCCGCGGCTGGTCCGTCGGGGGCGTCGTCACGCACCTGACCGCCGGGGCGGGCACGGGGCG